>DYRS01000027.1:0-1580 GCA_020718585.1 Chthoniobacter flavus | reverse complement strand
AATACCCACGATGCGTGACGGTTCGTGAGATGGCGCGGCTGCATGGCTTCCCCGACTGGTTTCGCTTCCATGTGACCAAGTGGCATGGGGCGCGACAGATTGGAAACTCCGTGCCGCCCCCGCTCGCCCGCGCGGTTGCCGGCGCCATCATCCGGGCGATCGGCATCGCCCCCAGCCCGGTCTCAACGCCACAGCCGCTTGGCGATCCGGCGTTGCTTCGAATGGAGATGTCGCAGGCTTCCATGTATTGGCGGGTCGAATGCCCGATTCAAAAGCGGGACCGGAAAAGCGGTGCCCGCAAACGCTCGCAATTGGAAACCGAAGCGTGCCGACTCGCCGCCGCTTGATCGTCCCATGAAACCCAAACCACTCAACCGATATCAGGCACTCATCGAGAGCATCTTCCTGCAACATTACCGAAAAGGGCGGACGGTTCTTGCCTTCACGCGCGATGAGCTGGTGAACATGGCGACAGAGCTGAAAATTACGCTGCCCTCCAATCGACTCCAGGATTGCCATGTTCGAGCTTTGTCTCGACGAGCAGGGGCTCGTGCGCACAGTGGATGAGCGTCACTACCGGCTGGTTCCGGCGGATCAAATCGACGCCGCCGAGCTGGCCGCCTATCGCCGAAGGGCGTGACGCTGTTGCGCACCTTGTGGCAGGCGGAAGTCATCCGATGAAACCGTCGTCGAAAGGAATCCGCGCGAGCCCGGAAGCTGATTTCCGGAGGGCGGACATTCCTGTCCACCATCCAGCGTGCGGCAGGAATGTTGCACCTCCGATGAATAGTTGGCTCATCGCATTTCCTTCCACTTCGGGATGTCTGAAAATGACAATTTTTGGACGTGGACGGGGGTTGCTCCGGAGGTATGGACGGGATAGATTTTCAGGATATGAAATTTTTTTCGATCCTCCTGTTGTTTGTGTCGTCCGCCGTTGCGGACATGGTCAAGGAAGTTCCGGCGGGACAGCGCGGCGATCTGGCCGGCGGGCAGACAGTGGTGAAGAGCACGGATGTTGCGGGCGTGCCGTGGCCGCAGCTCAGCCTCTACCGCGTGGTGAACGCGCCGCCGGATCTCGTCGCCGACCTGTTCACCGACTACGACGCGGCACCGGCCTACACCCCGAATCTTCTGGGGGCGAAGGTCATTGCAACAAATCCCGACGGCACGAAGGACGTGCGCTATACCGTGAAGGTTCCGATCCTTCAAAAGATCAACTACACGGTGAGGAACACGTATGCGAACTCCGGACAGACCCGCTCGGTGTCGTGGAAGCTCCTGCAGTCTCCTCTGGCGAAGCAGAGCGACGGCTCGCTGCGGATCGAGCCCTACGACGGCGACCGCACGCTCCTCTGCTACACGAACCTCTGCGTGCCGGTAACCAACCTCGTCGCGGGGCTCAAAAACCAGGCACTCGTCGAGGCGAAGAATACCGTGCTCGCACTCGCGACCGAGGCCGAGCGCCGCGCAAACAAGCCAAACTGACCCCGGTCATTTTGCCGCGCCGGCAAACGGATGTGAATAGGTAGCCGTTCACGGGGTGTAGAAGCAGAAGTCAAAATTGCAATCAGTCATCT
>DYRS01000341.1 GCA_020718585.1 Chthoniobacter flavus | reverse complement strand
TCCTGAATAAGGCTGTGAACTTCTTCCGGCAGTTCGAGCCCGTGCTGCTGAATGACAAAATCAGTCCTCTCGCCGAATTCTGAAAATTTGAAGAAAGGAGCTAGCTCCTTCGGCAGGCGGCGCAGGTGCGGAGGCTCTTTGAGGCGGAGTTCCTGAACGAGCGCTTCGCGGTCTTCGACGCCGGGCCACCGAATGCCGGGCATCAGGAGCAGGTCGCAAAGCCGGTCGCGCGAGAAGGTTTGCGGGAAGGCGAGCAGGGCGAGCAGCGCTTTGACCGGCGGATGTGCGGCGGCGGGCGTTCCGCGCCGGAAGTGGTACGGAATGCCGAAGCGCCGGAAAACATCGGGCACGATGTCGGTGTACGGACTCAAGTCGCGCAGAATCAGCGCGATTTCGTCCGGCGGGGTTCCTGCTTCAATCTCTTTCGCGATACGCCGCGCGGCGTCCTCGATTTCGCCGTAGGGATTGGCCGAGACAAAAAGCGAAACCCGCTCGCGCGATTCGGCTTCGAGAATATTGCTGTCGTCCATTTCGTAGGCGTCGGCAAAATCCTCGAGCCACGGTTTCCACTCCTCTTCATTGCCGCGTTCGAGTTCGCTGCATACGGCGGCATTAAGTCGCTTTTCGGCAACCTGTGCATGCGCATCCGGCAGGACGGAAACGATCTGCGCCCGGTTTTGGCCGAGCCGCGTTTTGAGGGCGGCGACGAAGCGTTCCTCGAACGGATTAAACCAGCGGACGGCGCGGAAGGTGATGCCGTTTTTCAGTTCGCGCGGCAGGTCGCCGGATTCAATCAGGCGGAGCAGGGCGGTATTGACGGCGAAGCGGTCGGCAATGTCCATTTTTGTACACAGCTTCCGCCACGCCGTCAGGAGCTGTCCGATCCCGTGCAGTTTATGCTCCGGTTCATGCACCGTCAGCCATTGGATCATGACGGTTTCATTTTCAGCGAATACAGCAAAGGTTTCGATTGCCTGCTGAAGCACTGCGACCCTTGCGCGGGGCGAGAGCCGGGCCAGCGGCTGGCCGGGGGTAAAGCGGACGGTTCCGGCGGCCTGTTCGAGAAACAGGC
>DYRS01000026.1:1840-20266 GCA_020718585.1 Chthoniobacter flavus | reverse complement strand
CGAGACGCCGTCAATGGTCAGAATAAACGTTCCGTTGGCGTTTTTAATGTTCGCCGCCGTGGGAGAGGACTCCGCGACAAGGCTGACCCCGGGCCGACCGGCGGCCTTCAGCACCGCAAGGCCGATCACTGCGTCGGCGGTGAAACCAAGTTCCTCGACCGTGGTCGTATCGTCCTGATACGCGCCGATCTGCAGGGCTACGACGTTGCTCGACGCAGTGGGGCCGATGGCAATCTTCCCGCCGAGGCTCACCGCCACGAGGTTGCTGTCGAGGCCTGCGGTCTTGATGGCAGCATTCAGATCATAGATGAGATCGGCGATCGTCTGGTTATCGGATGTCCCTGTCACCTTCAACGTGAACGGATCGACATCGCCGTTGACGAAGAGGCTGAAAGCCGGATCACCGCCCGCAGTCGGGGCCGAAAGGGAGAAGCGCTCGTCATCCGTGGGATAGTCGGTCGCCATCAGCCAGGCCTTGCCGAGGTTGTAGGCGGTTTCGGTCGTGTCGTTGCGGGTCGTCCCTTCCGTCTTGTCGGGGAGGATGGCAATTCCGGACATCGTCTCGACAATGTCGTCGCCATAGCCGCCGTCGGTCCAGACGGTCTTCTGGACGGTAGGTCCTATCGTGACGACGTCGTTGCCGTTCATGCAGTCGATGATGATGGCAAGGTAGTCGTCATCGGACGGCAGGCTGTCGTTGGCGTTCCAGATCGGCTCGCCCGCGGCGTTGGTCGCGTTCAGGCTCAGCTTCACGGCGGCGTCGAAGGTGTAGTTGCCGTTGTTGTTGGTGAGCCGCGTGATCAGATGCTGGCCTGCCAGGACGCCCGGCTCGGTGACGAAATCGATCGAGATCACGTCATCGGCGTTGGTGCCGCGATAGTACCACACCTTGTCGGATTCCTTCGCGTACTGCTTCCAGGCGTCGCCGGAAAGGCCGCCGTCAAGCGATTCAAACGACGTTCCATCGGAGCGCCAGAGCTGGTTGTCACCCTCGCGACCGTAGAGGAAGTCGAGGCCGGTGCCGCCGAAGAGGTCGTCATTCATCGGCCCGCCGAGGATGCGGTTGAGGCCGGTATCCTCGACCGTGTAGATGCCGCCGCCGTCGTTGTCGTGGAGTGCGCCGGTTTCGGCATCGACATAGACGCCGAACTGGCTGACCAGCTTGATCGACGTGATCCGGGAGGCGAGCGTCAGGACGGTCTTCTGGGAGCCGTTGATCGTTACCGTGGCAGAGCCGACGATGACGCGGTCGGCGACGCCGTATTCTTCGAGGGCAGCGTTGATGTCGGCCACGAGATCGGTGATCGAGGTGTTGTCCTGCGTGTCGGCGGCAGAAACATAAACAACATAAGATGTTCCGTTGTTAAGGCGTACCGGCAGTGCCGCGTCGTATTTGTGCGGGTTGGCAACGAGATCGGCATCAGCCGCATTGTACGTCAGCTTGAAACTGGTCGGGGCGTCGATCCCGTAGATCATCTCGGCGCCGGTTGAGGTGATGGCCGCATCGCTTCCGGAAACCCCTAATTTGAGAACACTGCGGGACGGATCGCCTGCTCCGGGGGTAACGGTCAGAAGCGTCCCCTTCGTCGTCAGCGTGATCACATTGCCGGTTCGGCCGACGGTCACCTTCTCCGCGAGTTTCGCATTGGAACCGTCGGCGAATTTCGCCGCGGCAAGAGCTTCTTCAATGTCGTCGAGCAGGTGGCTGATCGTCAGGTTGTCGCTCGTTGCGTATTTAGTCACCGTCACGTCGATCGGGGCCGTCCCCTCGCCGATCAACAGCGTGAAGTGGGCGTCGGAAGAGAGCTGCCCGGTCACCGGGGCGTCCGCCGTGCCGATAAGCTGGACGGTGTCGTTGCCAACGGTGAAATTGGTCACCTCTATTTCAGTGCCGACGGGAAGATGCAGTTCGGTCAGGGCCGTGTCGTTGATGCCGCCGATATTCGGATCCTTCGACCAGGCGTAGAGGTAGTTGCTCCCCTGCCCGCCCAGCACGTCGTCATTGCCCTGTCCGGCGTAGAGGCGATCCACGTCGTCGGGGAGCCCCATGCCGGGACCGCCGTCGCCCCAGAGCTGGTCGTCGCCGCCGTAGCCGTAGATCGTGTCGGAACCGAAGCCGCCGTCGATCCGGTCGCGGGCGCCGCTGCCGGAGAGGATGTCGTTACCCGGACCGCCGTCGATCACGCCCACCCAGTCGCGGCTGCGGTCGGTCAGAGCCGAGGTGTCGAGGGCGTTCGCCCCTTCGACAAAGCCGATCGTATCGTCACCGCCCAGACCGGAGATGCGGAACTGCTCGACCATCGGTGTTCCGTCCGCGTCATTGGCGCGCCATCCGCCGAGCATCACCCGGTGAACGACCGTCTGCTCGAAATCGGAGAAGCCTGTGTAATCGACAACCATCTGCTCGACGCTCTGCTGGCCTGATGTAAAGCCGAGGGAGGCCAGACCGTTTGCACCGGTGGCGGTGAAATTGGAAATAGTCAGCGACGTCGTGCGACCCAGACCCCTGGTCAGGATCGCGATCGTGTTGCCGCGTTTGACCGCCTCCACCTTGCCTGTGAGGTTCGGTTCGGCTTCAAAGACGTCGTTGAAAGCGGAAACGAGGCTGTCCAGATTGCCGAGGCTCGTCACCGTCAGGTTTTCGGTAATCGCGGTCGCGGTCGGGCTTGTCTTCAGCGTCAGATCGAAGGTCTGGGCGAAGCTGAAGTTGTCTTCCATCACGGCGTACGGATTGTCGCTGAGCAGTACGGACTCTTCGGAAATCCAGATCGTGTCGTTGAAATCCGACGCCTCGATCAGCAGGATGTCGGTCGCGTGGTCGTCATAGACATCGCCCTTGCGCTGGTTTCCGTAGTGGCCGTCCACGGTATCGCCGAAGATGTCGTAGGTGTCGCGGACATCCATGACCATCATGTCGATCCAGCCGCCGCCGTAGAGGGTATCGAGACCGTTCTGGCCCTCAAGCCAGTCGGAATCGGCGCCGCCCCAGAGGGTATCGTTGCCGCCGCCGCCGAAGAGCTGATCTTCGCCGCTGCCGCCCTGCAGGAGGTCGTCGCCGCCGATTTCAGCGGGGCCGTTTGGCGCCTCGCGCTGGTTCTGGGCGTACTTGCGACCGACAAGCCAGTCACCGGCGAGGAAGTCGTTCCCTGCCTCACCGAGGAGCGTATCCTTGCGGACGTTTCCGTAGAGCCAGTCGTTGCCTGCGCCGCCGTGGAGTTCATCGCCCTTGTAGCCGTACTGATCCTCGGAGTCGTCGGGGGCGTAGGCGTAGAGGTAGTCGATCCCGTCGCCGCCCCAGAGACGCTGGCCGCCGAGGCTGCCCTCGCCGTCGGCGTAGTCCGAATCGCCGTTGTTGTAGGTGCCGTAGGCCAGGAAGGGCGAACTGGGGGTGTCGATGACCGCCTCGATCACGTCATTGGCGTTGTGGGTTCCCTTGTCGAGGGTCACGGTAAATGTTTTTGTCCCGATGACCCAGGAGACCTCAATATCACAGCCGATTGCGCCGGTGACAATGCGAATCGTCCAGCCTTCGAACTGAGCAGTGGCGTTGACGGCGCGGAATTCAAGGTCGTTATTGGCGCCGGCAAACAGGAAGGTCGCGGCCGGATAGCCCTTCTCCGGGTTGGCCGTTTTGACAACCGTTACGGCGCTCACACTCGCGCCGGTAAACACGATCGGGTCGCTCGCCCCACCGTCGCCGAAGAGATACTCGCTGCCCGCCTCGCCATAGACCTGATCACGACCGGTGACATATCCCTCAAATGCGAAATACTCATCGGGCTGGGCCGGCGTACCGGTATCGCCGACCTTCAGATACGTGGAGAGCGAATCGTAATGGCCGAGGAACGGGAAGTCGCCGCGGAGGTTGTCGTCGCCCGCGCCGCCGCGGACCACATCGTCGCCGCCGCCGCCGGTCGCCACGTCGTTGCCGACGCCGCCGTCAATGTAGTCGCTGCCGGGACCGCCGTCCAGATCGTCGATCGCGCCGCCGCCGAAGAGCCAGTCATCGCCGTAACCGCCGCGGATCGTGTCGGCGCCGTCGGTCACATGACCGGCCCATGACTGGCCGAAGAACACCTTCGGTGTAATCAGCGGCGCGTTGTAGCCGGTCGGGTAATCCAGCTCGGCTTCGAGGTAGCCGGGGGCGTAGTCGAATTTGTCGCTGACGGTTTCCCCGTCGGCCAGACGGAAGTTGCTCTCATCCGCGCCCGGTACGCCACCCCAGATCAGATCGCGTCCGCCGTCGCCCCAGAGGTAGTCGTCGCCGTCATGGCCGATGATCAGATCGTCGGCCGGGCCGCCGAGGAGAATATCGTAACCGGGGCCGCCGTTGATGTCGTCGCTGCCGCCCGAACCGGCATCGGTGGAACGCGCCCCGGCGAGGATGAACTGACCCTGGATGCGGGTCGCCACGCCGTTGTCGCCGATGATCAGGTCGGTGGAGATGTCGAAGAGGCCGCCGTGCATCAGGTCGTGGCCGTAACCACCGATGATGATTTCAGCGCCCTTGTTGCCGACGGCGAAGTCAATCGCGTCGTTGCCGCCGAGGTTCGGGTAATCGACACTCGCCATCGGCCGCTGGACGAATCCGAGGGCCTGGACAAGCGCCGAATCGACGACTTCGATCGTATAGACGCCGAGATCGGAGGCGCCGACGAAGGTCAGGTAGCCGCTTTCGCTGGAGGCGTCGAGTTCGGTATTCAGACCGGCGGTGGCAATCGCTGCGTTCAGATCGACGACGAGGTCGGCCAGCGTCGTGTTTCCGACCGTTGCAGCCTCCGTCAGCGTCAGGTTATGGGACACGCCGTTGATCTGGATTGCAAACGTCCCGTAAACCGTCAGACTCGAAGACTTGTCGGCGCGGAGCGTCACCATCCCGTCGATGGACTCGGCCCACGAGCGGGAGTAAACCTCCAGCACCGTGCCGGACAGATCCCGATCCAGATAGCCGGAGTCGCCGAAGAGGAATTCGTCGTAACCCTGGATAGCAGAGTTTGCCACGTCGCCGTAGATGATGTCGCCGTTCGCCGCGAGCCCGCCCGCACGGGTCAGATAGCCATCCGCATCGACCGTCACCGTACCGGAAGGCACGTCTGCGGTGGCCTGATCGTCGCCGCCGGAACCACCCAAGATCGTGTCGTTACCCTCGCCGCCGTAGAGGGTGTCGATGCCGCCAAAGGCCGGGAAGGTCGAGTAGATGTCGTTGTCGCGGGCCGATTCGCGGAAGCGGACGATGACGCCGTTGTCGCCAAAGATGATCTCGTCGCCGTCATTTCCATAGATCAAATCGTTGCCCGCGCCGCCGAAGAGGACATCATGGCCGATGTCGCCGGTGATCGTGTCGTTGCCGCCGCCCCACGGCAGGGTCGTCCAGATCATCGCAAGCTGGTTGAGCGAGTTGTGCTCGGCCGCGCCGTGGTCGCCGATCAGGACATCGAGACCGTAGTAGCCGGTGATGACGTCTTCTTCCGGCCCACCGAAGATGATGTCGTTGCCGTAACCGCCGTCGATCGTGTCGTCGCCGCCCTGGAACGAGACATCGCTGTTGTCCCAGTCAAGCTCAAGCGACGAAAGGTTGGCCGTCAGGTAGAGTTCGTTGGGCAGGTGCTGCTCGACGGAGACCGCACGAACCTGCGTGTAATCGATCCGGCCATTGTCGCCGAAGATGATCTCGGCGCCGTCGTCGGTGCGGCCGCCGTCGATGATGTCATGGCCCTTGCCGCCGAGGATGACGTCGGAATCCTTCGCGTGGATGCCCAGACCAGACACTTCCCTGTCAATTTGGTCGTCGCCGCCCCAGGCCGCGTCACGGCTCTCGAAGATTTCAATGATGTCGCCGCTTGTGCGCTGGACGCGGGCGCCGTCGCCGGCAATATGGTCAATGCCGGTCCCGCCGTAGATCACGTCGCCGCCGATACCGTAGGCATCCGCATACCCGGTGCCGCCGATGACGATATCCGCGCCCGGCCCGCCGTAGAGGGTATCCTTGCCGCCGTACACCGGATCGAGTGTCCAGATGTCATTGGAGATGCTCGAAGAATCGATGTTCGTTCCAGCCGCCGCGTCGGTGCGGACAACCACGCCGTTATCGCCGATGATCGTGTCGATCAATTCTTCCCAACCGCCGTCGATCGTATCGTCGCCGGTCCCGCCGATGAGGATGTCGGCGCCGCGGTGTTCAACCGACTGGCCCGCGTAGGAACCGATGCCGCCGCTGCCGATATCGATCGTGTCGTTGCCGCCGAAGCGCGGGAAGTTGACGCCGTTTTCGTCGCTGCGGGTGCGGATGCGCTCGACCACGTCGGAGGCACTCCGGGTGATGTAGCCGTTGTCGCCGAGGACGATGTCGGCGCCGTTGTCGCCGGTCAGCGTGTCGCCAACCAAACCGGGGGCCGTTACCGCGTAGTCGTTCTCGGAGCCGCCGAGGATGACGTCGTTGCCGTCGCCGCCGTGAATCGTTTCGACGCCGCCGTGCGACGGGTCGGTGGACCAGAAGTCGTTGGCTGTGGCTGCATTATCGGCCCGGGCCACGGCTCCGTTGTCGCCAAGGATCACATCATCGCCGAGACCGCCCTCAATCAGCGTATCGCTGCCGATACCGCCGATGAGGAAGTCGCCGTCGTAGGCGCCGTCGATCTTGACTTCATTTCCGCCGTAGGTGTCGGTCTCCTTCGAGGCGAACCAGACGGGGGTCAGAAGGCCGGTTTGAATCTCGCCCGCAGCGTCGATGTACGAGCGGGAGATGCTGCCCACATCGGCGGCCTGCGGTTTCCTTTCCATCGCGCCGTTGTCGCCGAGGATGATGTCGCGGCCGGTGCCGCCGGAAAGAAGCGCGTCGCCCAGCGAACCGCCGAAAATGATGTCGTCGCCGTCATTGCCGTAGATCGTTTCGACGCCGTTCTGGTTGTCATAGGTGGTAGCGATGCCATAGTAGGCGGCGGCCGCCCAGGCGTGCGTCGGGGCCACGGTCTCGGGATCGGTGCTTGCCGTTTGCGTATAATTCGCGATGCCGGCCCAGAGAATGCGGTTGATGCCCCATTCGTCGGCTGCGGCAACGCCTGCTTTGAAGCCTCTGCCCACGACGCCGTTGTCGCCGATAACGATATCGTTGCCTGTTCCGGCCGTGATCGCCTCGTTCCCCTTGCCGCCTATGACGACGTCGTCGCCCGCGCCGGCGTCGATGGAGACGTCGCCCGCGCCCAGCGTCGAGGTGTCGGCAAGAGTCGTCCCGTTCAGATAGACGCCGGAGACGATCCCGGTTACGACACTGCTCTGACGCCCGACCCAGCCGTTGTCGCCGAGGATAACGTCATGGCCCGCGCCAGAGGAGATCGGGGTGTCGGCGTCGGAGCCGCCGATGATAATGTCGTTTCCGGAAGCGGTCGTGATCTTGTCCGAACCAGCGTATTCAGGAGATGTGGAGACGATCTCGCCGCCGGCCACGATAAAGCCGTGATCGCCAAGAACCACGTTGTCGCCCTCGCCGCCGTCGATTGTTTCATTGCCGATGCCGCCGGAAATGACATCGTTGCCCGCGCCGCCGGAAATGAGCGTCTCACCGCCGCCGTAGCTGGTGAAGGTCGATTCGGCCCAGAGAACCGCGCCTGAGATTTCGTGCGCATAGACGGTGGCGTTGTCGCCAAAGACCCAGTCGTCGCCATCCCCGCCCGCAATGGTCAAATCGGCCGAGCCGCCGCCGATGATGACATCGTTCCCCGCTTCGCCGTCGATCATCGTTTCGACACCGCCGGAGGCCGGGGATTCGGAGATGACGCGGTAAACCGTACCCGCCGCGGCGAAGCTTGTCGCCGTCGAAAGGATGGTCCCGTTGTCGCCCAGAATATAATCGTTGCCCGTGCCGCCCTTGATCGAAGTCTCGCCGGCCATTCCGCCGATGATCCGGTCGCTGCCTGCGCCGCCGTCGATCGTATCGGCGCCGCCGGAGGCCGCGTCGATGGAGGATGCCGTGCCGGGAACGACGCTGCCGTTGTCGCCGATGATGACGTCGTTGCCGTCATTGCCGCGGATCGTGTCGTTGCCGTTGCCGCCGATGATCGTGTCGTCACCCGCGCCGCCGTCGATCAGTGCGTCATTGCCGGCATGCGTGTCGCCAGTCAGGCTTTCGATCTTCGTCGGCACATAGCTGGAATTGCGCGTGATCTTTCCGTTGTCGGCAAGGATCAGATCCCATCCGCTCCCGGCCGTGATGGAAATGTCTCCGCCGGAACCGCCGATGACGAGATTGTTGCCGTCGCCGACGTTGATCGTATCGACGCCGCCATTTGCGTAGTCGGACGAGAAGACATTGTATTTGTCATCACCCAGGGCCACGGCGGAAAGGCCGATCGTCCCGTTGTCGCCCAGAATGACGTCGAGACCCGCCCCGGTCGTAATCGTGTCGTTCCCGACGCCGCCGATGACATTGTTGCTCCCGCCGGTAATGGTGATCGTGTCGTTGCCGCCCTTATCAGGATCGGTGCTGTAGATGCGTTCGACAAGCGCCGCCGCGCTGCGGGCGATATAACCGCTGTCGCCGATGACGATGTCGTTGCCGGAACCGGCCGTTATCGTATCCCCGGAAGACCCGCCAAGGACGATGTTATTCCCCTCGCCGCCACTTACCGTATCGGCGCCGCCGGCGGTCGGATCGGTGGTATAGACATGCTGTGCGGTCGCGGAACCATCGGCGCGGACGACAACCCCGTGGTCGCCCAGAAGGATATCGTTGTTCTCGTTGCCATTTATCGTATCGGCGCCCTTGCCGCCCAGGAGAACATCATCACCCGTGCCGCCGGAAATCGTGTCGTTCCCGCCATTATCCGTATCGAGAGTCTCGATCTTCAGAACCACGCTCGCGGTCATGGTGAGGACGCCGCGGTCGCCGAAGAGGATGTCGTCCCCGGCATTGCCATCGATGGCGTCAGCCCCGGCCTGGCCCCAGATCAGATCGTTGCCGTCATTGCCGGTAAGGGTGTCGTTCCCGCCGACGGAGGGATTCAGTGTTTCCACGGAGACGACAACACCATCGAAATCGGGCACGATCTTGCCGTTATCGCCAAGGATGATATCGGCGGCAAGCCCGCCTTCGATCGCGTCGGCGCCGTCGCCGCCGAGCAGGTAGTCGGTATCGCCGTTGCCGTAGAGTGTATCGTCGCCGGATACGCCGGTAAGCGTCTCAATCAATGTGGCAAGCAGGCTGGAGCCGAAAGTCACTTGGCCGTTGTCGCCGATCAGGACATCGGAAAGCGGGCCGCCTGTCAGTGTGTCGTTGCCGACGCCGCCGATCAGCACACCCTCGTTCGTTCCGGCGTCGAGCGTGTCGTTGCCGCCCGTCGCGGCGTTGCTCGTGGCCATCGTCGCGCTCAAGGTTCCGTAATCGCCGAAGAGGAAGTCGCGGCCGCTGACGGCATGGAGCGTGTCGTTACCCGCACCGCCGAAGAGGGCGTCGTTCCCGGCATCGCCGTAGAGCGTATCGTTACCCTCGGAGCTGCCGACAGCAGACTGTTTGGAGGTCACGCTGCCGTAATCGCCGTAGAGGACATCGTCCCCGTTTCCACCGTGAATCTCGTCGTCTCCGGCCTCACCGAGAATCCAGTCGATACCGTCTTCGCCGTAGATAACGTCATTGCCGACGCCGCCGTAGATCGTGTCAGTATCTGTACCGCCGTAAATGGCATCGTTGCCGTCGTCGCCGTAAATCGTATCGAGACCGGCATCGCCGTCGATGTTGTCGTCACCGGCACGACCATAAATCGCGTCGTTGTCGTCGCCACCCGAAATCGTATCGTCGCCCGCATCGCCGTAGATCGTATCGTTGCCGTCGTCGCCGAAGATGCTGTCGTCATCATCCTCGCCGTAGATCGTGTCATTGCCGTCGTCGCCGTGGATGGTATCGCCGCCCGCACCGGCATTGATCGTATCGTTGCCTGTGCCGCCCCAGATACTGTCATTGGCGGACCCGCCCTTAATTGCGTCGTCGCCCGAATCGCCATAAATATCTGCGGCTCCTTCGGCGGCTTCGATCTGATCGTCGCCGACTCCACCATAGAGATAAGCCCTGCCGACGCCGCCATAGATCTGGTCGTTTCCAGCGTCGCCCCAGAACCTGGCTGTGCCGCTGCCGGCGTATATAAGAACATCGTCGCCATCGCCGCCGCGTATTTCAACCGTTTTCGTTACCGATTCATCCACATAGAGGAAATCAGGACCACTACCGAAGTCTCCAACGATCTTGTTGACGCCGGAGAATTCCTGGTCGTAGCCCATCGCACTGACCTTGACCTTACCGCCGCTTTCGGTAATCCGGTAGCTCTCGTCGGCTACCTCGTCATAGTATTTTCCGCGGTAGCGCGCCCTGTCGCCAACGTTAAGATAGAGAGTATCGCCTACCTGCGTCGCCAGCGTGGGCGCTGGCCCCCAAGTCAGGGTAAGCGAACCCTTCATGCTAATGCCGCACACTCTGATCGTGAGGGCAGCGGTTGCCTTTACCTGGGTAATATTCAGGTAGGCCTCAATGGACGCGAGGGTAAAATGAATTTTGAAGAACCCGAAGTTGATCCGGAAATCCACGCCACCCCATATGCGGCCTTCAAAGCTGCTGTTGCTAAGGGTGACTTCGACGCCTCCATAAAGTACAAAGGGCCCCAAAGGAATTTCGAAGCTGACCAAACCATGAATCCGGAACTGGCCATTGGAGCGGAAGTAGCCGTCAACGTGGAGTTGGATGAAATTGAAGAAATTGATTGTCAAATCGTTGATCGCAATCTCGAACACGCCGTTTTTATAGGACAGACTCAGATCGCCAGTACCGGTGAAGAGCAGAATGCTCACCTCGGCCTGGATGCGGACAAGGAAGCTGTTGGGCGCCACGCCGATACGCTCGACAGAGCCGGTGTTGATCTGGAACTGGAAAGCCCCTTTGATGGTTACCATGGGAATCGAGATCGCATCTACTTCCAGTGCAAGATTGATCACCAGGGATCCGTCTTTATAGATCGCAGCGCCACCCTTTACACCAGCCCGCGCAAATCCGCCCAGTTCCATGTAGGCGTCAAAAGTTATCTCGAAACCTTCGTCGTTCAAAAGCAGGTAGAAGGCGCCTTCAATGGTAAACATTCCATTGATCGAAAGCGAACCGCCACCTTCCACAATAAGGGTGTTGGCAGCGATAGTGGCCTCGATGAGGTTTTCGCTCACATCCCCGGTATTCGGGTCGATCGACAGGCGATACACCGTGGCCGCAGCGCTGGTGGTGTTGATTGCCAGCCGGAAATACCCGGTAAAGGAGAAAACGCCGGTACCCAGCCCCGCCCCGACTTCGAGCGCCAGACTCCCCACAAGCCCTTCGTCGCTGATATCGAGATCGCCGCTGGCGGCGACCACTCCAAGAGGTTCGAGCTTGGCGCTGGCGGCAATAGTGATACGAATACCGGAGGAGCTGATCCTGAAATAGAAGAAACCGTCCAGTTCCAGAATCCCGCCCAGCAGACTCAGGCCGCCCTCACCCTTGATCACCGTGTAAGCCTCAGGCTCGTCGCCAGGATCGCCGTTTGGTTTGGGCGGGGCCATCGGGATGGTCACACTGGTGTAATCAACCTCGTCCAGGTACTGCTCAGGCACGTTGAAAGTATAGTTGGTATCGCCGGAGGTGTTCATAATGAATTCGAACTGGCAATCGAATTCAAGCACACTGCCGATGGACACATCTCCGGAGAGCTGCAGGCGGATCCCGATGTTTCCATCCGGTTTGAATACCAGCAACCCCATCGCGTGGAAGGTGAAAATCCGCGCTTCGGGGGGTCCGATCAGCAGACTGGCGTCTGCAAAGATCGTCAGCCCGGAATCAGCACTGATCTCCATGAAGAAGACGCCGGTAAGCCGGAACAGCTCCGTTCCACCCGGTTTGAAGATGAAATGACCGCTGATGCTGATGCGGTAGGTATTGGCGGGAATGGTTACGGTGGTGGTCTCACCCGGGGCCAAGAGGATAATGGCATTATGAGCCACGCCGGTGGAGTTGATCTCCAGCTTGAAGTCGGCTTCGACATCGAATCCGGCTGCCTTGAGGACGCCGCCGGTGCTGGCTTCCAGGGAAAGATACCCTACGACCCCGGCATACCAATCAATGTTCAGATAACCGATCACCTGGAAGAAAAAGAGCGGGTCGGCCTCGTCGCCGAGGCGCATGGTGGCGCTGATTTGCAGTTCGAGTTTGTCGAGACTCAGCTCAAAGCGGAACGCGCCCTTCATCACGAACATATCGACAATGCTCAGCTTACCGGCGCCCTGGATGACGATATAGGGCCCGGCGGAACCAATTGTCTTGTCCAGTTGCGGCGGTCCGCGGGGCACCATGACATAGGCGCCGTCTCCGGTGCCGGTAGTTTTCGCCTCGTATATAATGAGCTGGGCGGCAGTGGCAGCACTGGTTTCAACGATATAACGGTTCGTGCCGTCGTCAAGCTCCCAGCGGCTGTCCTTAAAGATCATCCGCACCGAAACGTTTTCCCCGAGGGGCAGTCCGGCGGTGGTGAACGCGGATCTCAAGGCCGCCGAGACGCTGCCGGAGACCGTGTTGCCTTCCGCATCGACGCTTTCGTTCAGTGCGGTCTTGATGGCGCCGTCGGCATCGGTGGTACTGGACAAACGATCTCCAGTCCCGAATTCAAGGCTGTCGATAAATTTCTGATCCAGATATCCCTTTGCCGGGTCGAGGAACATGTCGGGAACCCTGAATTCCTGAGCATTCCCGCTGATAGTGGCGTTGATGTAGAGATCGAAGGCCGCCTCGAAGTCGATAATTCCCTCGAGCGGGCCTCCGGTTTTGATCGAGAGATTAATACGACCGGCAAATCCGGGATCTTCAAAATTAAGGATGATCAGGCCCAGGGCATCGAATTCGAGAATCGGCGAACTTTCCGGCCCGAGGGTCAAATCGGCCTTGGCGAACATTTCGGCCCGGGAGGTGCTGATCTGCATGTGGAAAACGCCGCTCATGCGGAACAGCTCTTCGGAATTGGGGTCGATGGGCGGAATCTTGAACTTGAGAGCCCCGGCGATGGAAAGGGCGAATGTGTAAGGCGCCAGTACAAAGGTCTGGGCCTCGCCGTAGAAGACCATGCCTTCGTCAGTCTTGTCGATGAAGTACTGGCGCTGGAGATCACCTTCATTGACGTATATCTTCCAGCGCTTGCCGGATTCCACCCCTTGAACGCTGAACGTGGCAGCATCGGAAAACACGATGGCATTGGCCTCGAAGGCATCCCCGACGGACTCTGGCAACGCGGTCAAGAAACTGCCGGGGGCAATGTCCTGCGGCAGGCTGGCGCTCATCCCGCTGTCGGCGACTGTAAACAGGACATCGCCCTTGATGCCTTCCAGGAAGATGACCTCGGTCTTTTCTTCACTAGTGGCATTGATCTGCAGCAATACTTCCGCGTCTGCCTCTATGCCGATTTCCCGCAGCTTTTCAAGATTGGTCTCGAGCTTCAGCACACCCCAGAACTGAACCTTGTTGGTGCCGAAGATCGAAGAGGCGCTGGCAGAGTCATAGGGGGTTTCGCCGATACTCAGAACGAAACGGCCAGCCGCGGAGCCAATGTTGCCGAGGTAAAAGAGCTTCAGCGTGGCGCTCACATCCAGCAGGAAGCGGGCCTTTAATATCTCCGACGTGTCGCCGTCCGCATCGGCATCGGACGTGTCCTTGATCATGTCGATGCTCATCTCGACGCGGCCCTCGAGGGAAATCAGCGGATCGGGCAGCCCGTCGCCGTCGTAATCGGGCGTGAAACCACCGGCGTTGAGTTCGGTAAAGCCTTCGATAATGAGCCGAATGGAAATGGCTTGATCAATGATCCGGAACTTTTGCGTTTCAGCCAGGTTGGCATTTCCTTCGACATCAGCGTAACTGCCCGCGATGAAGACAACATCCACCACGCCTGCGGCGAAACTGCCACTATAGAAATATTTGAAGGTATTGCCTTCCACCTTCTCTACAACCCCGGTGAGCGCCACCTCTGCCGCCGCCGCTTCGTGTTCGGTCGTATCGGGATTGTCCCAACTGTTGAATCCGAATTCAGGAGAAGAATCCAGGATGGTGGCCTCATCGATCCCCAGACCGGTCAGGTCGTTGAAGGTGATCAAAATGAAGCCTCTGTCATCCATCGCGACTCGGTCAGCGCTACCGCCTTCACCGGGATCGGTGATCGTGGCGCTGGGGGCCTGCAGAGTGACGGTTTCGGTTTCAGCCAAATTCAGGTATTTCTGGTTGTTCTGGCTGTCAAGATCGCGCCAGGCGCCAACGATGAATTCCACAGTCAATTCGCCGGGAACGAAGGCGCCGGTAAATTTATAGCGGAAGATTCCGTTGCCAAGGTTTTGCACCGCAGCGGGATCCGCCGTCAAGTCGTTGATGACCACCACACCGTTCACGGCGCCGCCCGACAGGGTGAACTCAGGCGAGGAGTCGGTGATCGAAGCTGGGTCCACCAGATTGCCGGTGGTGCTTTTGAACCGAATATCGATATAATGATTGCCGTTGATGCGGCTGAGACCGGCAATACCGCCATCCAGAGGTTTGACCGTGCCGTCGTCGAGGGATTCTATGAGGTCCGCAGTAGGACCGGTCACGGTAAATGTCTGCGTTTCCGCAGCGTTGGTGAAGCCAGCCGTATCGGTAAACGTCCCTGCGGCAAGGGCCACGCTCACCTCGCCCGTAACGAATGCGAACCCGTCAGGCAGATCATAGCGGAATACCGTGTCGGATACCTTTTCGGTCGGCGGGCCGCGTATCTCAAGCGGATCTCGTCCGGTCTGGGTGATCGTCATGAACACACCCGTCCAGCCTGTAACCGACGATTCCACAAGAGTCGCACCCGTCGTCGGCGCAAACCGGATCTCGATGTAACCAAGCGCGTTAATCGCCGCCGCATCGATACGACTTCCCGCCAATGGATCGGCAACATTCGCGACCGGTCCCGTCACCAGGAATTTCTCCACGCTTGCCGAATTGAGCCGCCCGCTGGTGTCGGACCAGACACCGGCGGCAAACGACACCGTCACCTCGCCGGGCTTGAAGACAAAGCTGTCGGGGAGCAGATAACGATACGAGCCGTCAACGAGCGTACCGGGACCGGATACGATCTGAGATGTACCGTCGGCATAGGACAACGTAAAGACCGTATTCGAGTCGTTGATTGTCGCCTCGTCGAGCGCTTCGCCCGGACCGGGAACATAGCGGACGGTAATGTACTTGTTGGCATTCAGCGAGGAGACGTCAATCCTTCCGCCATCCTCCGGACCGGCAAGTATCGCCGCAAGATCCTTTACCGTGAACATTAATGATTCAGCATCATTGCCATTGCCCGCAACGTCGCTGAAACTGCCGGCGGCAATCCCAAGTTTGACCTCACCGATCTTGAACGCCCCCGAGTAATGGTAACGGAACGTCCCGCTACCCATGTCCTCGACGCTGGTGATGGCGACCTTGTCGGCCCCGGAACCGGCCCCTTCCCCGGAGAGGGTAATGCCCGCAGGAGCGAGAATCGTCCCGGCCGCGAAGGAGGCGCCGTCGGAGGGCAGGAAACTCAGATCAAAGTAGCCGTTGGCGTTGAGGTCTTCACGGAAAACTGTTTCGCCATTACCTGGAGAAGCCAGCACGGCAATGGGTTTTTCCAACGGATCGGCGAAGTCATATTCCACGTCCTCGTCACCGGTGCTGAACAACATCTCCATCTTTCCGCCCACGGTCAGAAGTTCGATCTGATCCGGAGCATCGAAGAGGAACAGAATCTTGGCCTGGCCGTCGGCAATCTTGGAAAGGTTGGCGTACAATTTTGCGCTGACACTGAGCATGTCATTGGCGAAATTGAGTTTTCCCACAATGAGAATCTTGCCGTCGGTGCTGATTTTCAGGCCCACTACCCCATTAAAGACATATTTGGAGGCGTAGGCGGTATAGACCTTAGCGCTTCCGGTGATCAGCATGGGCGAGGTGAAGGCCGCCAAAAATCCGCCGAGATTGGGGTTGGCCTGAACGGCGATGTACTGGTTGATCACCTGGAGTTTAATCTGATCGAGCCACATACTCGCATCGATACTGGAGGCGGAAATGGCAAAGCGCGGATCCCTCAACTCCTTGGGTTCTGACACGTCGGGAAGCGATTTGAAAAACTCGATCCCGCCAACAAAATCGTTGATGGCTAACCCGGTGTTGGGCTCCAGAATGATCCCGGGATCCGGGAGGGAGGCTTCGATCTGCACCCCCAACGGTCCGAGTTCCGACAGGGCAAAGCGGATGGTGAACCCCCCGGCCCCCATCATGGTGAACCCTCCCTGTATCCCCACAAAAAAGATGCGATCCTTCACCGGCGTGTCTGCCGGCATCAAGGACGTGATCATCTGGTTGTTGTTATCGATCTTGAGTATCCCGCCAATCAGCGCACCGGAGATCTTTCCGCCAAAGGCATCGGCCTCGATGCTTACCCCGATCGAGGCGATGTCGATGATGGGGAATTTGCCCTCGAAGAGCAGGCCCAGATCGATCTTCACACCTTCGACAGTTCCGGAAAACTTGGCGCCCGGCATCCCACTTATAGAGGTAACGCTGGCCGACAGCGTCAAAATGAAATCGAGCGGATCGTTGTTGATGTCATGCCATTGAATCCCGATTTCAGTAATCTTGATCGGCAACCAGGTCGGCCAGGCAACGCTGTCGCCGGTAGCGGATTCCACACCAAAGAACACGCCGAACCCTGCATTGGCCTTGAAGCTGCCGTCGCCGAGGAAGGCGAAGTAACGGGCCTCTCCGGACAACTTGAGGCTTGCCACCTTCAATTCGGCGCCGAGGGAGGTGAAGCTCACTACCGGCTCATCATCGGCAGCATCCGTATTGAGATAAATATCTACGCCCTTGATCGTCAGGAAGGAGCCCAGCTCAATTCGGAAGGTGTCAGCAAGGAACCTGAAAGCTTTAACCTTGCCATCTTCGAATTCGAGGGTAGCGCGCAGTGCCTCAGTATCGGTAGATTCATTGACATCATCCGCATTACCTGGAATTCCGTCACGACCTGGATTCATTCCCGAAAGCCGATCAGAGATTACGGCATTAACGGATTTACCGGGGAAGAACTTTGCGCCGCCGGAGGCGATGAAAATCTCACCGTCAAAATCGACAGCGCTACCGAAATGCACTTCAAAATTGGAGACCCCGACGCGGATGTCCGTAAATTCGAGGATGCTGCCCAGCTTGATTGCCGATGTCGAAGTGGCGCCCGGGGTGGTGTTCGTACCAGGGGTCACCGGCACACCCGTACCGGGAGCCGAAGGACATCCGTAGCAGACAATCGCCGTCCCGAAACGGAATCCGTCGTCGTAAATCGTAAGCCCGGGAATGGGCGCAGTCGGACCGGTTCCATCGGGGTCATAGGTTTCGATCCAGCCGGAAAGGTTAAGTTTCGGGAAAGAAATAGATGCCTTGGCAATCGTTACGATCGTCTGTGGGACATCTTCGATCTCTACCGTATCGGGATCATCGGACTCGTACGCGGGGTCATACTGTACCTTCACCCCCTGCGCTGTGGCCGTGACAACATTGGGAACGGTCAAAACAAAGGAACTGATGCTCAGACCCCATTTCCCTGTGAGGTTCATCGAACCGGCACCTTGCAGATAGCCGAGAACATCGACTGCCAAGTCGAAAGTCCCCAAAACACCGGTCAAGGTGGTGCTCATCCCGCTCGAGGACTGCTGGGTCGATTGTGTGGTGGTCGTGGAGCCGAAATTCAGTGACGCGACATCGGCGCCGATGCCGATGGTCAGCACCAGCTTCATGTCCTTGAAGTTGATCGCGGTGACGCCAAGAGTCGGGGCTTGCAGGGAAAGGGGGCCAACGGCAAGCCCGGTGGTTGCCGAGCGCGTTCCGGCCGTTGCCGCAACGATCGTGAATGTTTCCGTTTCGGCAAGATTGGTGTTATTCGCGGAATCTTTCCATGTGCCGGAGGCGAATTGAACCTGAACGGCACCAGCCCCGAAGAGGGCAATGCCGTTATTAGGGGATGGATCAGTCAATCTGTAACGGTAGGTGGCGCCGTAGAGAAGTTCGGGTGTTCCGGAGATCGCGCCTGCCAGGCCCGCATCCTTGACGCCGGCGCCGATCAGGGTAAATTCGGCGCCCGCGTCAAGGATGGATGCTGTGTCAAGGGTGGCGCCTTCATAGGCGGTAAAGGTAACATCGATAAAGCCACGGGCGTTGAGGAGCATCAGATCAACCTGGGCCCCTGAAACCGGGTTGGCCAGGTTGGCCGTCGGCATCGGACCAGCGCGGATCGCAAATGCCTCTGTCTCCGCGATATTACGCGATCCATCGTTATCCGCGAAGCTCGACGCCTTGATCTCGACTTCCCAGTCCCCAAGAACCAACTGGGTTAT
>DYRS01000026.1:0-1740 GCA_020718585.1 Chthoniobacter flavus | reverse complement strand
CCGGTGACGCCCACCACCTCGGTTCCGTCGATATAAACCAACAGGCTTGCCATTGGGATGTCTATCTGGACCTTACCGAGTGCATCCTTGCGGAAGCTGATATTCCCGGTAAGCACTAATATATCGGCTACTTCTATACGGAGGTCACCTTTGAAGGCAAGCACCTCCGCCGCGGTGGCAAAGGACACGATCACATGGATTGTTTCCGGATTTTCGGCACTGACCGGTAAATCATCGTCGAAATCGGGGTTGGGAACGTCGAACGCCTCGTTGACGATCTTCCCGGATTGGTTGATCTCGACTGCGGCATTGCCTTCGATGACAAGACCGTCGAGCCCAACCAGGGCCACGCCGCCGGAACCCTCAAGGGCGTACGAGGTCTTTGCGGGAGTGCCTCCTGAAGCAGGCGTCTTGTAGAGGACCAGCCCAAGCTTGTCGATCGTAGCCTTCACGCCGAGGGCATCATCCGTTCCCGCATCGACTCCGACAAACGCCTCCGCATTGGCGATGCCGATGAGAAGCTTGGTGCTGACGTTCGGCGCGATACCCTCTTCATGCTTTGTGAAAGAGAAACCACCCGAGAGCGTCACCACGCCGTCCACATCGAGGTCGAGTGTACCGGAAATGTTCAGATCGGCGGAGGCAGTCTTGAAGAGGATGACGACATCCTTCGAGCCGCCGTCCGGAAGCGGAACAGTAATTGTTTCATTGACCGGGGCGCCGGTCTTGTTCAGGCGCACACCGAGCGTACCGCTAAGTGTCAAACCCTCTATGCCCAACAGGGTCGCCCCGCCGGAGGCATCGATCGCGAACGTCGACGTTGCGGGCGTCGTACCACCGCTCTTTTTGATCATGACCAGTCCAAGCTCGACATCCTCGATCAGGATGCCCATCGCCTCGGGGTTGATTATCATGTCATCGGGATCGGCCGTTTCGTCATTGGATATTCTCGCGGGGCCCTCGCCGACAAATATCTCGACCCCAGCCGCACCGACCTTGATCTTCGTCGTCGTAATGCCGCCAGCGGGTCCGCTCACGCTCTTTGTGAAGGCAAATCCGCCCTTCATGGAGACAAGCTCGGCTCCGGACTCGGTATCGACAATCTTGAAAATAACCGTACCGGACAGGCCAAGCGCTACATTCTCCGTGAACTGAATCTCAATCGGGATAACCTCGTCAGGATTGTCCGGATCGGGCACGTTGAGCAGTTCGTTGACCACAAAACCGTCATCGTCTTTCACCGTGTAGCCGGTGTCGTTCTTTCTGAGTTCAAGGGTCCCGCTCAGTTCAAGGCCGTCGATGCCAAGCAGACTCGCCCCGCCGGAGGCAACGAGGGCCATTTTCGAGCCAGGAGAGGCGGGATTGGCCGGAAGCGGAGCAGCGGGATCCGTCACATCCAGTTCTTTGTACATGACGAGACCGAACTGGATATCCTCGACTAGAACGCCCGTCGCATCGGGATTGATCATCTCGTCATCGGGATCGGTCGTCTCGGGATTGGCGATTCTTGCCGACCCGTCCCCGAGAAATAGATCGATGCCGGCCGCGCCGATAAGGAGTTTGCTTGTTTTTATTTGCTTTACGCCGATGGTCTTTGTGGATTCGGTTTTTTCGATGCCGAAGCCGCCGCTGACCGAGAAATCGCCGATGGTCAACACCAGCGCGCCCGATGCACGCAGCAGGGATCCGAGCCCTCCGTCAAAATCGAGATCGATAAAGCTGCTCGAGCCGGTGGTTACA
>DYRS01000340.1 GCA_020718585.1 Chthoniobacter flavus | reverse complement strand
ACGCGGGCAATCGTCATTGACCCCGAGCGCGGGCCGCTGGTCCGGCGCATGTTCGAGACCTACGCCACCGGACAGCACACCGCGTCACAGATCAAGGAGCTTGTCACGGCATGGGGCTTGACGACGTTCAACGACCTGCCCTTGCCCTTGAGCAAGGTTTTATGGACGCTCGATCAGGTCTTCTACATCGGACTTTTTCGGTTCAATGGCGAAGTGTACGAGGGGAAGCACCCCGCCTTGATTTCGCGGGACTTGTTCGAGCGGGTTCAGAGAATCCGCAAGAACAAGGGCCGGGGTCGCTACGTGAAGCACAACCGCTTTCCGTTTCGTGGTCTCATCACCTGCCACGAGTGCGGATGCTCCATCACATCCGACATTCAGAAAGGCCACGCCTATTACCGATGCGGCAAGCGGCGCGGCCCTTGCGACTTGAAGACCATCCGGGAGGAATCGCTTGCCCAACTTCTCCGGGCGAGCATCCGGCGAGTTTCGATTTCTGACGCGTGGGCCGACAAGATGCTTGCCGAGGTTGACCGCTGGACGCTGGCCGACACCGCGACGCAAGCCGACCTTGTGGCGCGTCAGAAAGTCGAACTCGGACGGATTACGGCCCGTTTGGACCGGTTGCTTGAGGTCTTCATTGACGGCACTATCGGCAAGGATGAATTCACCGCCCACAAGGAAAAGCTCACACACGAGAAATCGGCACTGGCCCAATCCATCACCGATTTTGAGGTAAAAGGCGTGAGTCGGTTCAAACCTTTGGCCGAATTCATAACCGCTTCACGGCAAGCGAAGTACGACGCGCAGACCGAGAACCTTACAGAGTTGCGGCACTGGCACAAAAGAATCGGTTCAAACCTGATTTTTGCGGGTCGGAATCTGGCGGAAGAAAGCGGAGCGGGTCAGGCGGACGCGGCGCAAGCCGCGTCGCGTTCGGAAAGCGTTTCGGGCGATTCGTCCCCGGCGAGCAGAGGGCCTCGCGGCGGCTCTGCCGCACGCTCGGCCTTTCAGATTTCAGAAAATCCCCAGCAAATCGGGCCGTTTGTCGCGTCACGTCCCGCACCGTCCGGCTTCTTCCCGATCCTCCCGGCGGACGTGTCCGCCGTC
>DYRS01000001.1:88617-95180 GCA_020718585.1 Chthoniobacter flavus | reverse complement strand
TTAACGGCGGGACAATCGAGGCATCCGGTGCGGCGCGCTCGCTGAACGCGCCGGTGACGGTCGGCGGCGACTTTGCGGTCGGGGGTTCCAAGGCCATGACGCTGAGCGGCAACATGTCCCTCGGGGCATCAACTCGTACTGTCACGGTCAATAATTCCGCTGCCACAACCTTCGGCGCGGTGTCTGGTGCCGGAGGGCTGACAAAAAACGGCACCGGCTCGCTCACGCTCGGCGGCGGCAGCAGCTATACGGGAAACACGACGGTGAACGGCGGCACCCTGCGCGCTGGCGCGGCGGGAACCGCGTTCGGCAATAACTCGGCGGTCACGCTGGCGAATGTTTCGAACGCGAAGCTCGACCTCGCCGGGTTCAACACGGCCATTGGATCGCTGGCCGGCGGCGGTGCGACCGGCGGCAATGTCACACTAGGTGCCGGCAACCTGATCACCGGCGGGGACAACTCCTCGACCTCCTACGCGGGAACGATTTCCGGAACCGGCAGTCTCACAAAAACCGGCGCAGGCCAGCTTTCATTCACCGGCACCGGGGCAAATTCCTATACCGGCGCCACAACCGTCAACGGTGGCACGCTCGAACTCGCGAAGTCAAACAATGTGACGTCCATCGCCGGCTCTGTGATCACTGTGAATTCCGGCGGAACCCTCCTCCTGAGTGCCAGCGAGCAGATCAACAACGCCGCAAACCTCACCATGAACAGTGGCACGCTCGCCACCTCGGACATCAATGGCATCGAAACCCTCGGCACGCTCACCCTGACCGGAAATTCGGTCATTGATCTCGGAAATGCCGCCTACCTCCTCAAGTTCGCCAACAGCTCGGCCATAAGCTGGAGCGGCACGCTCACGATCTACGGGTGGATGACCACACCGGCGACATCGGGCACCCAAAACCAGATCTACTTCGGCAACAATGCCTCCGGCCTCACCAACGCCCAGCTCGCGATGGTCAGCTTCAACGGGTTCGGCCCCGGCGCCATGCTTCTCACAAGCGGCGAGCTTGTGCCGGTGGGGGTCCCAGAGGCCGGGCCGGTCGTGGCCGCCGCCCTCATCGGTCTTGTCGTGGTTTGGCGCGAACGCCGTCGTCTCACAGATCTCATCCGTCCGCAGGCGACCGCCTGATTTTTCGTGAGAGTTGATGACCTCCAGCCCGGGAAGCGCCTGATTTTCGTCTGCACCGGAAACTACTACCGAAGCCGGATCGCCGAGGCGCTTTTTCGCGATGGCCTCCCCGCCGGTTCCGATTGGGAACCGGTTTCCCGCGGGCTGGCCGTCACGGGCGCGCTGCGCGGGCTCGCTCCCGAGGCGCACGACTTTCTCGACTCCCTCGGGATCGCACCGCCCTCCGGCGATCCCGCGCCCCTGCTGGTGGACGAGCTGGCCACAGCCGACCACGTCGTGCTGCTGAACCGCTCCGAGCACGAGCCGATGATCGAGCGCGAATTCCGCGCGGTCTACCGCCGACTGCTTGGAAAAAATGCCGTCTCGCTCTGGAATGTCTTCGATCTCCCGCAAAAAAAACCCGCATGGGGGAAAGAACTCCCGCCCAGCCAGCCGGCACCGAGCGCGACCGAACACATCTGGTTTGCGGTCAAAGAACTGTTGCGCCAACTTGCGCCAGCGTGCGATAACCACCGCTCAAAATGTCCGTAAGAATCAAGGTTTTCATCTGCCTGTTCGGTGCCGTGCTCGTGCTCTGGGGCACGACCGCCTACCTCGCCACCAGCGTTTTTCTTGATCGCTTCGACCAGCTCGACACCCAGCGGGTCGGCCGCACGCTCGGCCGGGTCCGCGAGGGCCTGCGCGACCGCGAACGCCAGATGGTCGCCGCCGTCAGCCTCTGGCTCAAGGACAGTCGGCTTGCAAACTTTGAAAAATCCGGCTCAGAATTTCTCGGCGAGTTCGACATGAACATGCTCGCGCTGGTTAACTCGTCCGGCCGCGTGCAGGATGTCTCACTACGGCGCGCGCCAGGCGGCGAGGCGCGGCTCACCACGACCGATGAGGCGACCGTCGCCGATCTCGTCCAGTCGCTCGGACGCAACCGCAAGGGATCCGGCCTGGTCGCGACAAGCCTCGGACCGATGCTCTACGCGGTGGACAGCGATCCGGACGGGATCTCGGCGGTCGCCGGGATTTTTGTCGGCGGCGAATACGAGCAGTATCTGCGCAACTCCCTGCTTTCCGAGCTGAGCATCCTCCCTGCAAGCGGGCCAGTGATGGACCTCTTCCGGGGACAGAGCGCGGAGGCCCAGCTCGCTGTGATCCCGCCCCCAGAAGCCAGTGCCACCCAGGTGTCCGCCTACTCGCTGATGCGCGACGCCAAGGGCGAGCCGATCCTGATCCTCAAAGTCTCCGAGGCCCGGCATTCCTATCTCGACGGCTCGGCGAACCTCCGGTTCTTCCTCAGCCTCTCGGCCGCAGTCGCGATCCTCACGGTTATCGTCGCCACCCTCCTCGTCGAGGCGATGGTCACCGGCCGGATCCGCCGGCTCACCAACAGCGCGCGCCGTGCCGACGTCAACAATATGGACGACCTTCCCGAACGGTTCGTCAAGGGCAAGGATGAAATCTCCACCCTCGCCCGCGCAACCAAGCTCATGGTGGATCGGCTGAAAAATTCCCAACTCCTCTACCGCGCGGTCGTCGAAACCCAGAAGGAACTCATCGTCCGGTTCCGCCCGGATGGCGAAATCACCCTCGCTAACGAGGCGTTCGCGAGATTTTTTTGCCGCCATCTCCGCGGGGTCGTGGGGAAAAATCTGAAGGATTTTTTCACGTCGGCATCAATCGGCGGCGGGAACATCCTCGACGGTCTGCCGACCGAGGCGAACCGCTCAAACATCCGGGATTTCAAGGTCGTCCTCGACACCGGCACCGAATGCTGGCTCCAGTGGAGCCAACGCGCGCTGCTGGACGACAACCACGCGATCACCGAGATCCAGGCGGCCGGGCACGACATCACGCTCCGGCTCGACTACGAGGATAAGCTGAAGGACGCGAAGGATGCGGCCGAGTCGGCGAACCGCGCGAAGAGCGAGTTCCTGACCGTGATGAGCCACGAGACCCGCACCCCGCTCACCAGCATCCTCGGGTTCATCGCGATCCTCGAGAACACCCCGCTCACCGGCGAGCAGACGGAATACCTCGACCTCATCCGCTCAAGCGGCAACAGCCTCCTCCTCCTCCTCAACGACCTCCTCGACTACAGCAACGTCGCCTCCGGGCGGATCGAGCTCAACCCGGAGACCGTTGAAATCGCGTCCATCGCCCGCGAGATCGTCGCCACGCAGACCCCCGAAGCCCGCGCCAGAAAAATTGACATCGACCTCGACCTCGAGGCCGACACTCCGGCCTACATCGAGGCCGACCCGGGCCGCCTCCGCCAGGTCCTCCACAACGTCATGTCCAACGGGATCAAATTCACCGAGCGCGGGTTCGTCCGCCTCTCGGTGAAGCCCGGCGCCCCCGGCATGGTGGACTTCCTCATCCAGGACACCGGCATCGGGATTTCCGATGAGATGCGACCACTGCTTTTCCAAGCGTTTGGCACCGTCGACGGCAGCACCTCGCGCGGGCACGGCGGCGCGGGGATCGGGCTCGCCGTTACCCGCAAGGCACTCGACCGGATGGGCGGGACGATCTCGGTGCGCAGCCAGACCGGCATCGGAAGCCTCTTCACCATCTCCGTTCCCGTCGGCAACCCCAATGTCAAAGATCCCGCCACCGTCTTCGAGGGCCAGACATCCCCGGTCCCGCCAGCAAAAAAACCCGACTTCTCGGATAACAAGCTCCGCGTCCTCGTTGTTGACGACAATAAGGTCAACCAGCGGGTTCTGCGGCGCCTCCTCCAGATGATCGGCATCGAGTGCGACGTGGCATCCGGCGGCCGCCAGTGCCTCGAAATGACATTAAAAAGCCAATACAATTTCGTCTTTATGGACATCCAAATGCCCGAAATGGACGGCTATGAGACGGTCTCAAAACTCCGCGAGCGCGAGGCGAATGCCGCATCGGAAAAGCTTCACATCATCGCCTGCACCGCCTTTGCCCTCCCCGGCGACCGCGAGAAATGCCTCCGCTCGGGAATGAACGATTACGTCAGCAAACCGGTCCGCGTGGACTCGATCAAAACTGCGGTGGACGCCTACCTCGCCAAAGCCGCAGCCGTAAAATAGTTTTCTAATCGTTGAACCGGATCTCGTAGCTTTCCGCAGCGCGCGGGGTGTTGCCCGACTGCTGGGGTGCCCGCGGAGCCGAAGGTGCCGCAGGCTGCTCGGGCTGCCGCGCGGATCCAGCACTTCTCGAATCCCCCCAATCAATGACTCGGGCACCGCCGGATGTCGGCGGACCCTGCGGCTGGGCGGGTGTCTGGGGTCGCCCCGACAGGACGGGAGCCTGCTGCTGGACGGGTCCCGACGTGCTGCGGGCAAGGGCTTCGGCCTGCAACTCGCGCAGCGTGGATGCGGACGGCATCTGCCACGCTCCGTCGGCTCCGGCCCGCGCCTCAAAGACGATTTTTGGAAGTTCCGGGGTCAGGGCGGATCCGCTGATCGGGTGCAGCGCGAGCTCGACGGGCGCACGATACGGCGCAGCCGCCTCGTAGAGATAAAATATCCTCCCGACCTTCGGTGGAACCGGACGGTATCCGGGGAACGCGCTTGCGGCCGACTGTTCGAGCGGTTTCAGCGCATCGCCCAGCGCATCCCGGAGCGTCGCGACCGGGAGCAGGCTTCCGTGCGCAAGCTCCTTCTCGGCGTCCGACCTGTCGCGCACCGCGAGATCCCGCTCCATCTCGGACTTTCGGATTTTTTCGCGGAGCCCGGCGAGCTCGGCCTGCAGGCTCACATCCCGGCTCTCGCAGCCGGAAAGAAAAATAGCCAGGGCGGCAGCGGCGGCAAAAATGCGCACGGGCGGTTTGTTCCGACCACGGCAACGTTCAGACAAGGCAGATCCCGTGAGCGAGTGCGTCCCGCCCGCTTCTTCGCAAGGCGGGCACGATGCCCGCGCGCCCGGGAAGCCGCAACGGGCGGACAATTTCAAAATGGAGTTTTTTGTTTCCACGGACGCGAGATCGGATTATGAACAATCCGCCGCAAATTCCAAACATATCGTGATGCAAACTTCCCGTTCCCGACTTCTGATCTCGGCGATTCTCGTCTCCATTGCCTGTCCGCTTGGTGCTCAGGTGCCGCTTGGGAACCCGACCCCCGACCCGGCCGCTCCGCCGAAGGCGGCATTCGATCCGGCCACGGCCAAGGCTGAGGTCGCCCGGCTCCCGCTCCCCAGCCCGTATGACAAGCTCCTCGCGATCGAGACCGCCGCGCAGGGCCGCCCGATCAAATGGGGCAAAGTCTATGATGCGGTCTCCGAGGATGTGGACGGCAATAAGTGCCCGGACAAGACCTCCGCCGCGCTCGCCCTCGGGGTGAAAATCGCCGACGGCCTGGTGGCGGTCAAATCCCAGAACATCGAAAACCTCAACAAGTGCGCGACCCAGATCGAGAGCATCGCGAAGAAGCTCGGCGCCGGCACCGAGGAACTCAAACGCGCCCGCCTCGTCCGGGAAAATGCGAACCGCGGAAAGTGGCTCGATGTGTTCATGGAGCTCGGGTTCCTCCAAGCCGACATCATGAAGATCCTTAACCGTCCGGAAAACCTCGACATGAGGAAGCTCATCATCGCGAGCGGGTGGATGCAGGGTGCCCGGCATGTCACGTATTACCTGAAGGACAACTACAATCCCGACATCTCGAACGTCCTGCGCGAGCCGTTGCTCGTCGGCGAACTCAGCAGGGAGATCGGCGCGCTCCCGCCGGAAATCCTCGCCCACCCGCGCGTGAAGGGCCTCCCCGGCGCACTCCAAAAAGCACTCCCGATCGTCTCGGTCGGCAAGGACGAAAGCGTCTCGAAGGTTAATGTCGCCGCACTCAAAAAAATTGCAGACGGCGCAATCAAATCCGCTCTCGACCAAAAGAAAGATTCCGACTAAACTTAACACTCCGACAGATATGAACTCATCGTTCCTGAAGCTCGCCGTCGTTTCCATTCTGGCATCCGCTGCGTGCCACTCGCTCATCGCCGATCCGGTCGAGGCCGAGGACACCGCCTACCGGATGGCGAAAAAATACATTGAGAAGGGGTTTGCGATGGCACCGACCGACCACTCCGGGGTCTGCGGCGCGGGCAATGCGATCGAGTTCCTCATCCCGGTCAACAAGGGGCTCGACTATACGTTTCTCGTCGGGACCGACAAGGCGGCGCTCGACGTGGACATCTACGTCTATGACGACGTCGGCGGGTTGATCCTCGACGACCGGCGTCCGGGCAGACTCTCGGGCGTCCAGTTCCGCTCGCCCTACAATGGGACCGCAAAAGTTTACATGCACATGGCGAACGCGGTCGGCCTCGCCTCGTGGTATGTCCTGGTCGGTCGCCGCGGGACCGCCCGCCCGGACTCCCCGGTGCCCGCGCTGAGCACCCCGAGCGGAGGCACCGGCGGAAGCGGATCCAACGGGTCGGGAGGAACGCCCGGTGCCGCGCCCG
>DYRS01000001.1:40457-88517 GCA_020718585.1 Chthoniobacter flavus | reverse complement strand
CACTGAATTTATGAAACCACACGTCCTGCTCGTCGCATTCGCAATCGTTGGGATTCTGGCCACGACATCTTGCCGGACGACCTACGTTGACCGCACTGTCTATATCGAGGTCACTCCGACTCCGAAGCCCAAGGCAAAAACCCGCACAGTATCGCGTCCGCGGGTTGACAACCCGGACAACTTTGACGCGGTGACGAAGCCGACCAGCTACAGCTACTGACCGGCCGACGGGCCGTGTCAGCGGGAAATTTCGTCCGAAGATGCACTGCCTGCTTGTCATCGTCGAGGGCGGGGTTTGCCGGATTGAAGACCTTCGTGACACCTCGCTCGACGTCACCTCGGACGTCGCCGGGAAGATTCTTTTGCAGAATTCCGGGAGCGTCGCGCGCCCGCTTGCGCGGATTGTTTTTGAGGATTCCGTCTTCCGGCTTGTGCCGTGCGATGGGGGTTCTGTGCGGCTGCGGGCGGTCCCGCTCGCTCGCGCGGCGACACTGAGCGACGGCGATTTCATCGAGGTCGCCGGCGCGTTCCTGTGGTTCCGCCGGCTCCCGTCTGCGCCGGTTTTTCGTGGAGCACCGGTTCAGGAGATCCCGCTCAAGGGGGCTGCCGGGCTTGCGTTCGGGCGGGCGGCCGACGCCGCGCGGGCAGGCGAAGATTTTGTGCTGCTCGATGCGGACGACCGGATGATTTCGCGTCGGCATGTGTCGGTTACGAGGCGCGACGGCGACTGGCATGCGACCGATGAGAGCCAGACCGGGACGTTTCTCAACGGCCAGCGGTTTGAGACCCACCGGCTCACCGTCGGCGACCGGTTCCAGGTCGGCAGCTACAGCTTCGAGTTCACCGGGATCTCGTTCCGGCGCACGCAGCCCCGGATCGGTGGGCGCGTCGAGGCGCGCGGACTGGCATTCGAGGTCGGCGGGCGCACGATCATCCGCGACATCACGCTCTCGATCGCGCAGTGCTCATTTTCGGGAATTCTCGGCGGCAGCGGACAGGGGAAATCGACCCTGCTCAACGCGCTCTGCGGGATCAACCCCGCGACATCGGGCGGCGTCCTCATCGAGGGTCGCCCGATCGGCGGGGACTCGGGATCGCAGGGGATCGGATTTGTGCCGCAGGACGACATTGTGCATCCCGAGCTTCGGGTCGTGGATGCGGTCGTCTTCAGTGCAAGGCTGCGGCTGGATCCGCGTGTTCCCGCGCGCCCGCTCCGCCTCCTCGTCGAGGAGACGATCCGTCGGCTCGGACTCGACGAGCACCGCGACAAGCGGATCTCCCAGCTTTCCGGCGGACAGCGCAAGAGGGTGAGCATCGCCACCGAACTCCTCGACAAGCCGTCGGTCCTCTTCCTCGACGAGCCGTCGTCCGGGCTCGATCCTGCCACGGAATTTTCGCTGATGAGAATTTTGCGCGGCCTCGCGGCGCAGGATTGCACGGTCATCTGCACGACGCATGTGCTCGGGCGGGCCTACCTGTTCGACAAAATCGTGTTTATCCACGGCGGCCGCGTCGTCTTCGACGGCCCGCCCGATCTCTCCCGCACGTATTTCCAGGTCGAGAGCCTCGACCAGGTCTATGTTCGCTTGGCTGACGAGGGGAGGACCGGCGACGAGTGGGCGGCGGATTTCGCGGCGGGAGGTCCGCCTCAGCCGCCGGTCGCCTACAGCCAACCGGCGCTCGACCTCTCGGCGTTCGGCGACATCCCGCCCGCCACGCGCCGCCGGCCCGGGTTTTTCCACGCGCTCGGCACGCTCCTCCACCGCCAGTGGAAAATCCTCGGTGCCGACCGGCTCAACCTCGTGTTCCTGATCGCGCAGCCGCTGCTGATCGCGCTGCTCGTCGGCTGGGTTGCGGAGGATCTCGTGCTGCGGATGTTCCTCTGCGTCGTGGCGACCCTCTGGTTCGGATGCAGCAACGGCGCACAGGAGATCGTCAAGGAACTGCCGGTCTTCCGCCGCGAACGCGTCTGCGGGCTCGGACTCCATTCCTACCTCGTCGGGAAATACCTCTTCCTCGGCGGTATCACCCTCCTCCAGGCGCTCGCCCTCCTGCTCGTCGTCCAGACGACATCCCACGCAGTCCGCCCGGCAAAATTGTCGGTCGCCGATCTGTACGCGGAATTCCGCGAAATCACGACCCCGAAAAATCCTGCGGTCGCCGCCTGCGGCGGCGAGGAAGAGGTCTTCGAAGCGGTCGAGGAGGGCGCGCCTAAGCCCGCTGCGGTGGCTGCGGTGGCCGCCGCGGCTCCCGCAGCCGCCCGCAGACCTGCGGCGCCGCTCCGCCCGGACCTCTGGGCGGCCGCGCCCACCGCCTGGTTTTTCGAGCTGCGCTGGAATCTCCGCGATGCGGTGGAATCGGGCGGACGCACGCTCGCGGGGATTTTGTTTGTCACCGTCGGTCTGCGGATCCTCGCGCTGGCGGCGACCGCGCTGGTCGGCGTGGCGATCGGGCTCGCGGTCTCCGGCCTCGTCCAAAACTCCGCGCAGGCGGTCATGTGGGTCCCGCTCCTGCTCATCCCGCAGATCCTTTTCGGCGGCGTCGTGCTCAGCCTTCCCGAACTCTCGGCCGGCGCGCGCGCGGTCTGCCAGATCATCCCGAGCTTCTCCTGCCAGCGCCTCATGGACGTCTCGATCATCTACGGCCAGGCCGTCCCGCTTCTCAGCAACCGCACAAAAATCCCGCTCTTCCTCACACCCGGCGAAAAGGAATCTGTCCGCTGGATGCTCGGCGGCACCGAGTATTCGGAATCCTATGACGAACTCTCGCCCGCGAACACCTCGTGGCAAAACCTCGCCGTCTTCCCGCACGCGGTCGGACGCCACCGCCACGAGTTTTCAGAGGTCCGGACCGACGAGGGCTCGATCAAACAGATTTTCAACGAGTCATCGGAATCCCGCGACGACGTGCGCTACTCGAAAGGCCGTGTCTTCCTCAACCCGGGCCCGATCCTCGCCTCCGCCGCCGTCGCCGGGTTCTGGCTCGCCCTCTGCTACTCCGCCACTGCAGCCGCGCTCGTCCTCCGGCAAAAAGGAAAGTAGCCCGGGAGCGACAGACATCCTGATGTGGAAGGAAATGTGATGCGCCTACGATTCTTCGGGCAGGCATCCCCGTTTCGACTCAAGGCATTGTTTTTCTTTTCCTGTCCGGCTCCTGGGGGTTATCAAGGACGGTTCGCATTGGATGAAACAGTATCCCCGCCAACTTTTTCTGTCGGCCTTCGTCGCGTTTGTCACGCTCGTCTCCGGGTGCGCCACGCCGCGCCGCATCATCACCGACCCCGCGCCTGCCGCCTCCGCAGGTGACTCGGAGGGGATCCCCTCGATTTTCAATCCCAAGCCGATCTCCACCCTCCACGGGAAGGCCTCGTTTTACTGGGAGCCGCAGCCGACCGCAAGCGGGGAGCGGTTCAACCCGAGGGCGATGACCGCCGCGCACAAGACGCTCCCGCTGCACTCTGTGGTGCGGGTTGTGAACATGAAAAACGGCAAGAGCGTGGTCGTCAGGATCAACGACCGCGGGCCTTACATTCGCGGGCGGATCATTGACCTCAGCAAGGCGGCCGCCGAAAAAATCTCGATGATCAACTCGGGCGTCGTGCCGGTCAAAGTCGAGGTCTTCCGCAAGATCGAGGTCATGACGAAGCCGAACAGAAAATTGAAGCTTACCGCCGGCAAGCCGTCGGCCAAGCGGAAGCGCACCCGATGAGCGCCAACCTGCACCGCGCGCTCGATGCCGCCATTCCCATGCTAAAAACGATCCGCCAGGGGGTCAAAGCCCCGCCAAAAGCCTCGTCCGCCGCCCTTGAAAAGCTCCGCCAGCTTGCGCGTGCAATCCCGCCCGCGCCGCAGTCCGCGCAAGTCCACGAACCGGCTGAAAAATCCGCCCCTGCGCCTGCGCCCGAACCGTCGGAAGGATGGACGATGGATTCGCTGCGGACGGCAGTTCTCGCGTGCGAGAAGTGCCCGCACCTTGTCACCTCGCGCACGCAGGTTGTCTTCGGGGTTGGCAACCCGGAGGCGGATCTGGTGTTTGTCGGCGAGGCACCCGGGGCCGACGAGGACGAGCAGGGCGAACCGTTTGTCGGACTGGCCGGACAGCTCCAGACGAAAATCATCCTGGCGATGGGGTTTCAGCGGGAGGATGTTTTTATCGCCAATGTCCTCAAATGCCGCCCCGACATGCCGTCCGGGGCCTCCGGCAACCGGAAGCCGAAGTCGGCCGAGATGGCGACCTGCCTGCCCTGGCTGAGCGAGCAGATCGCTCTCGTGAAGCCGCGCGTGATCGTCGCCCTCGGTGCCGTCGCCGCCGAGGGCCTGCTCGGGCTCACCTCCCCGCTGCGCGACCTGCGCGGCCGCTGGCACGAATTTCAAGGCATCCCGGTGATGATCACCTACCATCCGGCCTACCTGCTCCGCAACCAGTCCCTCTCCGAAAAGCGCAAGGTCTGGGAGGACATGCTTCTCGTCCTTGAAAAGCTTGGAAAAAAAATCACGGCCAAGCAGCGCGCGTTCTTCACCGCTCCGGCCTGACATCCGCCGGATCCGGCCGGGCTTGACAAGTGCCGCAGGCACCTCCCCATGCGGCCGGCAGTGCCTGCGACCGAGAATTTTGAAGTTTCCTTTTGCGGCAGCCGCGCCCGCTTGCTTAAATCCGTCGAAATCCCGATGAATATCCACGAATATCAGGCCAAGGAACTCCTCGACAAATTCGGGGTTGCAAACACACCCGGCGGAGTCGCTTCAACTCCGGAGGAGGCGGAAAAAGTCGCTCGCGCGCTCGCGACAAACAACCTCGTCGTGAAGGCGCAGATCCACGCGGGCGGGCGAGGGAATGGGACGTTCACCTCCGGATTCCAAGGCGGAGTTCACCTGTGCAAGACCGCCAACCAGGCGCGCGACATCGCCGAGCAGATGCTCGGCCACACGCTCGTCACCCACCAGACCGGGCCGCAGGGACGGGTCGTCCACAAGGTGCTCGTCTCGAAATCGGTGGAGATCTCGCGCGAATTCTATTTTGCCATCCTCATTGACCGCGCAACCTCGATGCCCGTGATCGTCGCGAGCACCGAGGGCGGGGTGGATATCGAGGCGATCGCCGCGCACAGCCCGGAAAAGATCGTGCGCATGGCAGTTGACCCGCTTCTCGGGCTGCTGCCGTTCCAGACGCGGAAGCTCGCGAAGCTCCTCGGCATGGCGTCGAGCGAGATGCGCATGGCATGCAAGCTCTTCTCCAGCCTCTACAAGCTGTTCCTGCGCTGCGATTGCTCGATGGTCGAGGTCAACCCGCTCGTCGTTACCAAAGGCGGCGACGTGCTCGCGCTCGACGCGAAGTTTAACTTCGATGACAACGCGCTCTTCCGGCATCCCGAGATCGTCGCCTACCGGGACGTCGAGGAGGAGGATCCGCGTGAATTTGAGGCCTCAAAATCGAACATCAGCTACATCGGCCTCGACGGCGACATCGCCTGCCTCGTCAACGGTGCCGGCCTCGCAATGGCCACGATGGATATCATCAAGCACCATGGCGGAGAGCCGGCAAACTTCCTCGACGTCGGCGGCGGCGCCACCGAGCAGCAGGTCACCGAGGCGTTCAAAATCCTCCTCTCCGACAAGCGGGTGAAAGCGATCCTCGTAAATATTTTCGGCGGGATCATGAAGTGCGACACCATCGCCCAAGGGATCATCAAGGCGGTCAAGGCGGTCAACCTCCCGGTCCCGCTCGTCGTCCGCCTCGAAGGCACAAATGTCGAGGCCGGACGGAAGCTCCTCACCGAGTCCGGGCTCCCGCTCACCGCCGCCACCGACATCGCCGACGCAGCCGAAAAGGTCGTCGCCGCTGCCAAAGCTGCCTGATGAGAGGACTCCACATTTCGCATTCCACATTTCGCATTCTATAAAACATGTCCATCCTCGTTGACAAACACACGCGCCTGCTCGTGCAGGGCATCACAGGAAAAGCCGGAGGATTCCACGCCCGGCAGTGCATGGAATACGGCACAAACCTCGTCGCCGGGGTGACCCCTGCGCGCGGCGGCGAGCTTTTTGACCACAAGATCCCGGTCTTCGACACCGTGCTCGAAGCCCGGCGCCAGACCGGCTGCAACGCGACGATGATCTTTGTTCCCGCCGAGTTTGCTGCCGATTCGATCATGGAGGCGGTGGACGCCGGGCTCGAGATCGTCATCTGTATCACCGAGGGGATCCCCGTGCTCGACATGATGCGCGTGCGCGCCGGAATGAAGGGCAGCCAGAGCCGGCTCATCGGCCCGAACTGCCCCGGGATCATCACGCCCGGCCAATGCAAGATCGGGATCATGCCGGGCTACATCCACAAGCCGGGCAAGGTCGGGGTCGTCTCGCGCTCGGGCACGCTCACCTACGAGGCGGTCTGGCAGCTCTCCAGCCGCGGCCACGGACAGTCAACCTGCGTCGGCATCGGCGGCGACCCGATCAACGGCACCTCCCACCTCGATGTCGTCAAAATGTTCAACGACGACCCGGACACCGAGGCGATCCTCATGATCGGCGAGATCGGCGGGACCGCCGAGGAGGAGGCTGCCGCATGGCTCGGCATCCACGGCACAAAGCCGGTTGCCGCGTTCATCGCCGGTACCACCGCCCCTGCCGGGCGCCGGATGGGCCACGCCGGAGCGATCGTCAGTGGCGGCAAGGGAACCGCCGCCGGAAAAATCGAAGCCATGCAGTCCGCCGGCATCGAAGTCGCCCAAACCCCCGCCGACATGGCCGACGCCCTCCTCCGCCGATTCTCCCGAAGCTGATCGCTGCGGCGGGTCGGGCTTGCCTCGCGGCTGGGCGGCGGGTTAGATGGACGCATGAACAAAATCTTTCGTGTGGCGGTGCTGGCGGGCGACGGGATCGGGCCCGAGGTCATGGCGGAGGCGCTGGAAGTTCTCGGAGTGGTGACGGAAAAATTTTCCATCGGGTTCGAGTTCGATCACCAACTGGTCGGCGGTGCGGCGATTGATGCGGCAGGGTGCGCGCTGCCCGCGGCGACGCTGTCAGCGTGCGAGGCGGCGGATGCGATTTTGTTCGGTTCGGTTGGCGGGCCGAAGTGGGAGTCGCTGCCGCCGGCCGAGCAGCCCGAGCGCGCGGCACTGCTGCCGCTGCGCAAGCACTTCGGACTTTTTGCGAATTTGCGACCGGCTGTTTGCCTGCCCGAGCTGACGCATGCCTCGCCGTTGCACCCGCGGTCGGTCGAGGGCGGGTTCGACGTGCTGTGCGTGCGCGAGCTCACCGGCGGGCTGTATTTTGGCGAGCCAAAATCCCTGACGATCGAGGGCGGCGAGGAGGTCGCGGTGGACACGATGGTTTACAAGGAGAGCGAGATCCGGCGGATCGCGAGGGTCGCGTTCGAGGCCGCGCGCGGGCGGAGCCGGCGGGTGACTTCGATTGACAAGGCGAACGTTCTCCAGAATGGCGTGCTCTGGAGGCGGGTCGTCAGCGGGGTCGCAAAGGAATTTCCCGACGTCGCGCTCAACCACCTGTATGTGGACAACGCGGCAATGCAGTTGATCAAAAACCCGAAGGCATTCGATGTCGTGCTGGCCGAAAACCTGTTCGGCGACATCCTGAGCGACGAGATGGCGATGATCGTCGGCTCACTCGGGATGCTTCCGAGCGCGAGCCTTGGCGGGCAGACCGGTGGGACGACCCGCTTCGGAATGTATGAGCCGAGCGGGGGCACCGCCCCGGACATTGCGGGCAGGGGGATCTCCAACCCGATCGCCCAGATCCTCTCGGCCGCGATGATGCTCAGGTTTTCCTGCGGACGAGAGGACGCGGCGGTGGCGGTCGAGTCGGCGGTGCGCTCGGTCATCGCCTCCGGCCTCCGGACCGGAGACATCCACACCCCGGAGACCCGCCTCGCCGGGACTGCGGAGATGGGTGGAGCGATCGCTTCGGCCGTCGGCAGAAGCTGAAGGAAGCGAACAATTTGATGTTCTCCCCCGGCGGATGCGGGTAGCCTTGGGAAGGTTTCCTCATGGTCCACCGCCTCCTCGCAAAAAGAAAAGCCCGACGTCCAGACCGCCATGTAGATATGAAGCTCGGCGGCGGGTGGCACAAGCGGAATTTTCTTTCCGAGGTCGTGATCCCGTCGCTCTTCACGCGGCGCCACGGGCAGAAACTCAAGCCGGAATTTCCAGAGCTAGGCGACGGGCAGATTGCGATCACGTGGATCGGGCATGCGTCGTTTCTGATCCAGACCCCCGAGCGGAACATCCTCATAGATCCGAACTGGGCGAAGTGGCTGAAGGTCATCAAGCGGCTCCGCCAGCCCGGAATGGAGATCCACGACCTGCCGGCGATTGATCTCGTGCTCGTGACGCACGCGCATTTCGACCACCTTGATCGGAAGACCCTGCGCGCGGTGGCCAGCGACCAGCCGGTCGTGGTGCCCGAGCATGTCGGCGGGCTGGTCGGCGGGCTCGGGTTCCGGCATGTCCAGGAGTTGGCGTGCTGGGAGTCGTTTGAGCTCGGGCCCCTGAAGATCACCCTGACCCCGGCGCGTCACTGGGGGGCGAGGATCCTCCACGACAACCATCGAGGGTTCGGCGGGTTCCATATCGAATACGCCGGACGCTCGGTTTTTCACTGCGGGGACAGCGCGTATTTCGATGGGTTCCGGGAGATCGGCGAGCGGCTGCCGGTCGAGATCGCCCTGCTCCCGATCGGTGCCTACGACGCGCCAACGAAGCGCGATGTCCACATGAACCCCGAGCAGGCACTCAAGGCGTTCGTCGAGCTGGGCGCGCGGACGATGATCCCGATGCACTTCGGGACGTTCCGCCTGAGCTACGAACCGCTCCACGAGCCGCCCCAGCGGCTCGTCGAGTGCGCAAACTCGCTCGATCTCTCCGACCGGGTATGCTTCCTGCGCGAGGGCGAACCAAGGGTCTTTTAGCCTGAACGTCGAGGGATAAAATAGACGGCGAGGCTCATCAATACAGGATTTGCTGGCATTTTGAACTTCCCGCTACTGGCCTTGCCTCAAAAGCTATCCGTTGGTGCCAGAAAAATTGCCACTTGCCATGTGTTGCACCTGTGATACACGTCAGGCATGTCGCAATCCGCAGTAGTTCATGCAAGAATCGACCCGGAGACAAAGGCCGCAACTGAGAAGGTGCTTGATGCCTTGGGGATAACGCCAACTGAGGCTATCAGGCTTTTTTACCGCCAGATCGCCATCAGGAAATCCTTCCCGCTGGAGCTTCATGTTTCCAACAAACTCGCCGCCTCGGCGCCCGAAAAAACAACCCCGGTATGAGACGCTTGAAAATTGGGGTGCTGGGGTCCGGGAAGGGATCGAATTTTTGTGCGATCCTCGGGGCGATCGCCGACGGACGGCTTGATGCGGAGCCGGTGATCGTGATGTCCGATGTTGCGGGGGCGGGGATTTTGGATTTGGCGCGGGGCGCGGGGATCGCGTGCGAGGTAATCCGCGAGCCTAAGTTTCGCACGAAGCTGTCGCCGACCGTCGAGGCTGGCGTGGTCGAGTCGCTGCGTGCGGCGTGGGTGGAACTCGTCGTGCTCGCCGGCTACATGCGGATGGTCAAGCAGCCGCTGCTCGATGCTTTTCCGCGACGTGTGATCAATATCCACCCGGCCCTCCTGCCGGAGTTTCCTGGGCTCGAAGCCTGGCGGCAGGCGCTTGAGGCGGGGGTGACGAAGACCGGATGCACGGTGCATTTTGTGGATGCCGGGATGGATACCGGCGAGGTCATCGCGCAGGCGGAGGTGCCGGTGCTGGCCGGCGACTCGGCGGAGTCCCTGCACGCGAGGATCCAGGTCGCCGAGCACAGGATCTATCCCGAAGTCGTCGCGAGATTTGCTTCGAGGGAGCTGCCGTGAGCAAATTCCGGATGTGGGATCTGAATCCCGAGCAGCAGCGGGCGGCGATGCACGAGAGCGGGCCGCTCCTGATCCTCGCGGGTGCGGGCACGGGAAAAACCCGCACGATCGTCGCGCGGATCACATGGCTCGTCTCGCAGCGAGTTCCGCCGTCGCACATCCTCGCGGTCACGTTCACCAACAAGGCCGCCCGCGAAATGAAGGAGCGGATCGCCGGGATGCTCGACAAGGACAAGGCGTCGGAGATCACCGCCTGCACGTTCCATGCGCTCTGCGTGAGGATTTTGCGCACCGACGCCGACAAGCTCGGCTACAAAAACAACTTCAGCATCTTCGACCAGGGCGACCAGCTTGGGCTGATCAAAAAGCTCATCAACCGGGTGACCGCGCGCGACGAGAAGCTCGATCCCGGGGTCGCCCAGAGTATGATCAGCAAGGCGAAGAACAACGGGTGGGCCGCCCCCACCGACGAGGAAACGGTGATCGGCGCGGTCTATTCCCGCTACAACCGCGAGCTCCGCGCGCTCAATGCGATGGACTTCGACGACCTCCTCGTCCAAGCGGTGAAGCTGCTCGACGAGCACCCGGGGGTCCGCGAAAAATGGCGGTCGAAGTTCCGCCACATGATGGTGGACGAGTTCCAGGACACGAACAACCTCCAGCTCCGACTGGTGAGCATGCTGGCCAGCGGCGAGCCTCCAAACGTCTGCGTGGTCGGCGACGACGACCAGAGCATCTACGGATGGCGCGGTGCCGAGGTCTCGAACATCCTCGAGTTTGAAAAGCATTTCAAAGACCCGGAGGTCATCCGCCTCGAGCAGAACTACCGGAGCACAAACGCAATCCTGGGCGCGGCAAACCGCCTGATCAAAAACAACCCGCGCCGCCGCGGCAAGAACCTCTGGAGCCCGCAGGAGGGCGGCGACCCGGTGCATGTCGTCTGCGTGCCGGATGACAAAAAGGAGGCGGAGTTCGCGGTCAACGAGATCGGCGCGCTGCGCGCGGCGGGGAATATCCCGTGGGAGCATTTTGCGATCGCCTACCGGATGAACGCCCAGTCGCGCATGATCGAGGAATGCCTCCGCCGGCTCCGCATCCCCTACCGGCTGGTCGGTGGAAAAAGTTTTTTCGACCGCCGCGAGGTGAAGGACGTGCTGGCGACGATGGCCTGCCTGCTCAACCCCTCCGACGACATCGCGCTCCTGCGGATCATCAACACCCCGCCGCGAGGGATCGGCGCGACGACCGTCGAACTTGCCCTCGAACACAGCGCGAAGGCCCACGGAAGCCTCTTCGAGACGCTTACCGCACCGGAATTTGCGGAGCAGGTCTCGCGCAAGACGGCCGGGGCGATCGCCGCGTTCGCCGAGGATCTCGCCGCCACACGGATCCACCTCCTCACCCCCGGCGCCGACGCCTCGGGAATCGTCTCCGCCTACCTCGCCGATTCCGGCTACTTCGACGATCTCAAGCGCTCGTGCAAGACCCCGCAGGAGGAACTCAACCGCGAAAGCGGTGCGAAGGAGATCCTCCGCTCGCTCGCCGAACACCAGAAGCGTTCGCGCTCCGGGCTTCAAGGATTTCTCGATGAGATGACCCTCGACCGCGAGCGCGATGAGGACAAAAAAGACGATGCAAAGGGCGTGACACTGATCACGCTCCACGCCGCCAAGGGCCTCGAGTTCCCCCATGTTTTTCTCGTCGGCGCGGAGGATGGTATCCTCCCCCACGAGCGCTCAAAATCCGAGGGAACGGTGGACGAGGAGCGGCGGCTGTTCTACGTCGGGATCACGCGCGCGATGAAGTCGCTCACGATCACCCACTGCCTCCACCGCACAAAATTCGGGAGCGCGATGTATTGCCGTCCGAGCCCGTTCCTCAAGGAGATCGAGGGCGAGGGCGTGCTGGTCGAGGGCTACGAGGAGATCATGAACAAGCCGATCCCCGACGAGGACATCGGCGCATCGTTTGCCGCCCTCCGCGAAATGCTCGCCCGTGAGTGATTTTTTATGACATTCGCACAAAACCGTCCGATCCTCCCGGAACAGCGGCGGGAATATGCGAGAGCGGCGGCGGTGGAACCCGGGCCTTTGAGTTCTGAAAAAAAGAAGTGCTCGGGGGGGGACTTGAACCCCCATGCCTTACGGCATACGCCCCTCAAACGTACGTGTCTGCCATTTCACCACCCGAGCGATGACGGGGACGGAATCCTACCGGATACGAAAACTTTGGCAAGGGGGAAATTATCTCTTGCGGGCGGATTTATTTTCCTTCATGTTGTCCGGCTCCAAACGAAACGGAATTTTATGGCATACGCAGTGATTCAAACAGGCGGGAAACAGTATCGCGTCGCCGAGGGCGATGTGATTGATGTGGAAAAGTTGGACGTCGAAGCCGGCGGGAAGACCGAGCTTTCGGAGGTTCTTCTTGTTGCCGACGGCGCGAACGTGGTGATCGGCGAGCCGCTCGTGGCGGGCGCGAAGGTCACCGCCGAGGTCGTTGACCAATTCAAGGACGACAAGGTGATCGCCTTCAAATTCCGCCGCCGCAAAGGCTACCACCGGACGGTCGGCCATCGCCGCAAGCTCACCAAACTCAAAATCGAATCCATCTCCACCAAGTAACTCGTCATGGCCCATAAAAAAGGACAGGGAAGCGTCAAGAACGGTCGCGACAGCCAGAGCAAACGGCTGGGCGTGAAAAAATTCGGCGGCGAGTCGGTCGTTGCCGGCAACATTATCCTGCGCCAGCGCGGAACGAAGTTCCAGCCCGGCCGCAACGTCGGCCTCGGGCGCGACTACACGATCTGGGCACTTACCGACGGCAACGTGAAGTTCGACCGCGGTGGCCGCCGGGTGAACGTCGAGGCTGCCGCAGCGACAGCGTCGGCGAACTGACCCGCCTGCTGGCGGTCAATACGAGTAGCTGTCGGCGAGCTGGAATGCATTTTCGATGATGCGGATCTCCGGTTCCGGGAACGCGACAACCTCGACGACATCGAACCGGAAAGTGATGTCGGGCATTTCGAGCAGACGCAGCCAGTGCATCGCGCCGCGGATGATGAGCCGCCGCTTTTTTGCATCAACCGCACCGAACGGGCGTCCAAAATCCTCGCTTGCACGGGTCTTGACCTCGACAAAGACAAGCTCGTTCCCGTGGCGGCAGACGATATCCACCTCCCCTCCGTGCGGCGCGCGAAAATTCCGGCGGAGGATTTTGTAGCCGGATTTCCGGAGGTGTCGTGCGGCGGTCGCCTCCCCTTCGCGGCCGAGTCGGATGTGCCCGGCTTCAGGCCGGGACGGATTTCGCAACCGGCGCAAAACTGAGGCGATGAACGGGAGTCGGACCATGCCGGCGGAGTCTGTCAAGATGTTCGGCCGTTGGGTAGCCTTTGTGTCGGCAAAATCCGTATTCGGGAAACTGGGCGTCGAGTTCGTCCATCGTCCGGTCGCGCTCGACTTTTGCGATGACGCTTGCAGCGGCGATGCTCAGGCTGAGGCCGTCCCCGCCGACCAGTGCGGTGTGGGGGCACGGAAAATCCGGAACCGGCAGTCCATCAATCAGCGCGTGCGGCGGGCGGACGGCGAGCGCGAGGAACGCGCGGCGCATCGCAAGGTGGGTGGCGCGCAGGATGTTCAGGGAGTCAATCTCGCCGGGCTCGCAGCGGGCACACGCCCAGAGGATGTCGGGATCCGATGTCAGCCGCGCATGGAGCGATTCCCGCTTGCGCGGGCTGAGCTTCTTCGAATCGTCAAGGCCCGGAAGAAAAAATCCCGGCGGCAGAACGACTGCGGCGGCAACGACCGGGCCGGCGAGCGGACCGCGCCCGGCCTCGTCAATCCCGGCCACCGGAAAAATCCCGCGCGCCATCAGTTCGAGTTCCGGGCGGAGCGAGCAGGGCATTGAGTTGACGAAAAACGGAAACGTGCGAGCCGCGCGATCGATCTGACGCGCTCCGGCTTTTGGACCGGGACCGGCCGGGCACAGGCCCCCCCCCGCCATGGTCGCGGGATATCCGGGCTAGGACGAGCGGTCTGTCTTCTCCTTGACCGTCGTGGCGGATTTGCCCTTGCGGCTGCGGAGGAAGTTCAGCTTCGAGCGACGCACCGCGCCCTTGCGATCAATCTCGATTTTGGCAATGCGCGGCGAGTGCAGCGGAAAAACCCGCTCGACTCCCTCGCCGTAGGAAACCCGGCGAACGGTGAAATTTGCGTTCAAGCCGACACCCTTGCGTCCGATGACGATGCCGGAATAAATCTGAATCCGCTCCTTGTCCCCCTCGACGACCCGGGTGTGAACTTTCACCGTGTCGCCGACTTTGAATGCGGTGACGTCCTTCTTCAACTGCTCGCTTTCGATCTGATCAATGATGCTCATGGCTTGAAAAACTGTAATCTGTCGTTTGTAGGGTGCCCACTCGGTGCTTGCAAGATCATTCCCAAAAAAACAGGGAAGCACCTGAATAAATCTTCCGCATTTTTCAGGCATTCTCAGCCATACTTCGTGGTCAGGATGGCTGATCTTCGGAAAGTGCCGGAGGGTTTTAGACCGTGACGCCGATGGATTCCTTGATCGATGCGAATGCGAATCCGCGGTTCATGTGGGCGATGACCGAGGCTGGAATGCCGGCCGGGCAGACCGCCTCGCAGGCGTAGTAGTTCGAGCAGTTGCCGAACCCTTCGGCGTCCATCTGGCGGACCATGTTGAGCACGCGGCGGTCGTTCTCGGGCTTGCCCTGGGGCAGGAGCCCGAGGTGGGTAACCTTCGCGCTAACAAAGAGCATCGCCGAGCCATTCGGGCATGCGGCCGCGCAGGCACCGCAGCCGATGCACGCGGCCGCGTCCATCGCTTGGTCGGCGACGACTTTCGGGATCGGCACTGAGTTGGCATCAGGCGCCGAGCCGGCGCGCTCGCTGACGAACCCGCCAGCCTGCATGATCCGGTCGTAGGCGGCGCGGTTGACGACGAGGTCGCGCTCGAGCGGGAAGGCGTCGGCGCGGAACGGCTCGATCGTGATGATCTGGCCGTCGCGGAATTTCCGCATGTAGAGCTGGCAGGTCGTGCCGCGGCCAATGCCGTGGGGGACGCCATTGATCGTGAGCGAGCAGTTTCCGCAGATCCCCTCGCGACAGTCGGAGTCGAACTGGATCGGCTCGATCCCCTTCTTGGCGAGATCCTCGTTGACGATGTCGAGCATCTCGAGGAACGACGCCTCGGCGGGGATTTCGTTCGCCTCGTATTGCTCGAGCTTGCCCGCGCGGTCCGGGCCATTCTGCCGCCAAACTTCTAGGTAGAATTTCATGGTGTTGAAAATTATTTGTAGCTGCGTGTCGAGAGTTTGACCTCCTCGTAAACGAGCGGTTCCTTCACGAGCGTCGGGGCGTTGCCCTCGCCCTCGTATTTCCAAGCCGCGACGTAGTCGTATTCGCTGTCGTTGCGGAGCGCCTCGCCCTCGGGGGTCTGGAATTCCGTGCGGAAGTGGCCACCGCACGATTCGTTTCGGCTCAGCGCGTCCATGCACATGAGCTCCCCGAACTCAAGGAAATCGGCGACGCGTCCGGCGCGTTCGAGCTCCATGTTGATGCCATCCGGCGAGCCGAGGATCTTGAGGTTTTTCCAAAATTCCTCGCGGAGCTTCGGGATCTTGCGCAGAGCCTCCTCGAGCCCCTGCTTGTCGCGAGCCATCCCGCACTTGTCCCACATGATCTTGCCGAGCTCGCGGTGGAAGCTGTCCACCGTACGCGTGCCGTTGATCGCGAGAAGCTTCTCAACGCGGGCCTTGACGTCCTCGACCGCCTGTACGAACGGTCGGGCGTCGGGGTTCACTTTTTTCCCGAACTGCGAGGCCATGTATTCGCCGAGCGTGTAGGGGATGACAAAATACCCGTCGGCGAGCCCCTGCATGAGCGCGCTGGCGCCGAGGCGGTTCGCGCCGTGGTCGGAGAAATTTGCCTCGCCGAGGACGTGGAGCCCTGGGATGTTGCTCATCAGGTGGTAGTCCACCCAGAGCCCGCCCATCGTGTAGTGGACGGCGGGATAGATCCGCATCGGGCGCTCGTAGGCGTTCTCGTCGGTGATGTTGTGATACATCTCGAAGAGGTTGCCGTAGCGTTCCTCGATGACGTGCTTGCCGAGCCGTTTGATCGCGTCGGCAAAATCGAGATAGACGCCGAGCCCGCCGGGTCCGACCCCGCGGCCCTCGTCGCAGACTTCCTTGGCCGAGCGGGACGAGATGTCGCGCGGGGCGAGGTTGCCGAAACTCGGGTATTTTCGCTCGAGGTAGTAGTCGCGGGCGTCCTCCGGGATGTCCTTCGGCTCCTTCGCGCAGTCCTCTTTCTTTTTCGGAACCCAGACTCGGCCGTCGTTGCGGAGCGACTCGGACATGAGCGTGAGCTTCGACTGGTAGTCGCCGCTCACCGGGATGCACGTCGGGTGGATCTGCGTGTAGCACGGGTTGGCGAAGAGAGCGCCGCGCTTGAACGCGCGGTAGGTCGCGGTGACGTTGCACCCGCGCGCGTTCGTCGAAAGGTAAAACACGTTCCCGTAGCCGCCGGTACAGAGGAGCACCGCGTCGCCGGCGTGCGAGGAGATCTCGCCGTTCGTCATGTCGCGCACGACGATTCCCTTCGCATGGCCGTCCACCACGACGAGGTCCATCATCTCGCTTTTCGGAAACATCTCGACATTGCCGAGCGCGATCTGGTGGCTGAGCGCCGAGTAGGTGCCGAGCAGAAGCTGCTGGCCGGTCTGGCCGCGGGCGTAGAACGTCCGCGAGACCTGCGCTCCGCCGAACGAGCGGTTGTCCAGAAGCCCGCCGTATTCGCGGGCGAATGGCACGCCCTGCGCGACGCACTGGTCAATGATCAGGTTGCTCACCTCGGCGAGCCTGTGGACGTTTGCCTCACGCGAGCGGAAATCGCCGCCCTTGATCGTGTCGTAGAAAAGCCGGTAAACGCTGTCGCCGTCGTTCTGGTAATTCTTTGCGGCATTGATCCCGCCCTGCGCGGCGATCGAGTGCGCCCGGCGCGGGCTGTCCTGGTAGCAGAAGCACTTCACCTTGTAGCCCTGCTCGGCGAGCGTCGCCGCAGCCGCGGCACCGGCGAGACCGGACCCGACAATGATGATGTCGAACTTCCGCTTGTTCGCCGGGTTGACCAGCTTGGCAGTGTTCTTGTAGGACGTCCACTTTTTGTCGAGCGGACCGGCGGGTATTTTTGAGTCGAGTGTCATTTGACAATTCCTGTGATGATCGAGAGCGGGATGGAGATGTAGCCGAAGTAGAGGATCCAGGCGATCACGCGGGTGGCCAGCTCGATCATCTTGTGGAGTCGGCGGTTCGTGAGGCCGAGCGTCTGGAACAGGCTGCCGATCCCGTGGCTGAGGTGGCAGGTGAGAAGGAAGAGCCCGACGACGTAGATGATCACGACCGGCAGGCTGCTGAACCCGAGCACCACCATGCCGTAGCAGTCGTGGACCTGGTGCCCGTCGAGCATCGCCTCCATGTGCGAAAATTGCGGGTTGATCAGATGCACGGTGAAATGCGCGAGGTGGAAAATGATGAACGCCAGCACGACCAGCCCGCTCAGCCGCATCGTGCGGGCAAAAACGCTCGTGCCGACCGGGTCGGACGCAATGTATTTTTTCGGGCGCGCCGCCTGGTTTTCATGCCACAGAAGCATCGTAAAAAAGATGTGGGTCACGAGCACGCCGAGCAGGAACAGGCGGATGATCCACAGCATCGGCCCGAGGCTCTGCAGGTGCGCCGCATACCAGTTCAGCCAGTCCCGGCCGAGGTAGATCGTGAAGTTGCCCGCTAGGTGGCCGGCCACAAACGCCAGCAGCACGATACCGGTCAGCGCGACAATCGTTTTCTTCCCGATCGAGGAAAGAAGCCACAGGAAGATGGGATGCGGGCCGGAGCGGGATTGGGATGGTGCCGAAATCATGACGGTGAAAGTCCGCATTAGTTCAGCTAATGAATGCTCTGTCAAGCAGCCGGCCGTGAATTTTTTTGCGAAAAAGACGTCAGTCATTTCTTATCGAATTTCTGCTTCACGGGCCTTGCTCGGCCGTCGGATATCCGTATGCTCCAGCGAGATTTCGATTTCGAATGAACTCCGCCATCCCGGATAAGACGCCTGCGCTGCCCGCCGCTGGGTCAGTCTCTTTTGCGGCGGCCCGCCGGAAGGGATTTCATGTTTTTTCGGCATGTAGATCCGTACATGAAGCGGATGACCTGGCTGCTTCGGGCCGGGCGCGCGCTGGCGGAAATCATGCGGTCGGCTCCGAAAGTTTGATTCCGGTTATCCCCATGACATCCCTTCCACACTCCGCTCACCCGCGCATCCGAACCTCCTTCAACGCAGGCTGGCTGTTTGCCAAAGGCGATCCCTCCGATGCGGTCGACGCGGGCGATCCGGGATTCGACGACTCCGCATGGCGCGCGCTCGACCTTCCGCACGACTGGGGGATCGAGGGTCCGTTCGATCAGGCACTCCCGGGCGAAAGCGGGAAGCTCCCGTGGTCGGGCGTGGGCTGGTATCGCAAGCGTTTCGCCGTCCCGGCCGCCGTCCCGGGCCGGAGGGTTTTTGTCGAGTTCGACGGGGCGATGTCGGATTCGCAGGTCTGGCTCAACGGATGCCCGCTCGGCGGCTGGGCGTATGGCTACTCGTCGTTCGATCTCGACCTCACCGACCACATCGATTTCGGCGGCGACAACGTGATCGCCGTCCGCCTCGACAACCCGCCGGATTCCTCGCGCTGGTATCCCGGCGGCGGGATCTACCGCAACGTCTGGCTGCGCACAACCGGGCCGGTGAACATCCCGCGCTGTGGGCAAATCCTCACCACGCCGAACGTCTCGACGGAGTCCGCAACCGTGCGCCTTCAAACCCGCGTTGCCAACTGCTCGGCCACCCCCGCCGACATCTCGGTGGAGACGGAAGTGTTCCGCTGCGAATCCGCCGCGCCATCCCTCCCCGGCACTCCGGTAAAACTCCTTATACCGCCCGGCGGCGAAGCGTCGGCGGATTCGGAAATCACGATCTCGCACCCGGACCTCTGGAGCCCTGAATCTCCCGCGCTCTACGTCGCCGTCACCGACGTGCGGGTGGACGGACACCTCGTGGACCGTATCGAAACGGTCTTCGGAATCCGGACCGCCGTATTCACTGTGGACGATGGGTTTCATCTCAACGGCCGCCGGGTCCAGATCAACGGCGTGTGCCTGCACCACGACCTCGGGGCGCTCGGCGCAGCGGTGAACACCCGGGCGATCGAGCGCCGGATCGAACTCCTCCGCGAGATGGGCTGCAACGCGATCCGCTCAAGCCACAACCCGCCCGCGCCGGAGTTGCTCGACCTCTGCGACCGCGCCGGGATCCTTGTGATCGTCGAGTCGTTCGACTGCTGGGAAGCCGGAAAAAAGCCGAACGACTACAGCCAGCACTTCGCCGCCTGGCACGACCGCGACCTGCGCGCGATGGTCCGCCGCGACCGCAATCACCCGTGCGTCATCCTCTGGAGCACCGGCAACGAAATTGCCGAACAGTGGCTGCCAGAACGCCACCCGATCTCCGAGGAATTGCGGCGGATCGTCCGCGAGGAAGATCCGACCCGGCCGACGACCGTCGCCTGCAACTCGCCCGGCACCGGCATTAACGGGTTCCAGCATACGGTTGATGTCTTCGGCTACAACTACAAACCCCATGAGTATACGAAATTCCGCGCGGCCAACCCCTCGATCCCGCTCTACGGCAGCGAGACCGCCTCGACGGTTAGCTCTCGCGGCGAATACTTTTTCCCAGTCGCCGAAGGCCCAGACAAAGGTTGCGAGGATTTTCACGTCAGCTCCTACGACCTCTGCTCGCCCGATTGGGCGGGCGGGGCGGAGGCGGAGTTCCGCGGGCAGGACGCAAACCGGTTTGTCGCGGGCGAGTTCGTCTGGACCGGGTTCGACTACCTCGGCGAACCGACCCCCTACAATTCCGACTCGACGAATCTCCTCAATTTTTCCGACCCGGAAAAAAGGGAGGCCATGCGGCGCGAGCTCGAGGTGCTGAGCCGGATCGAGGTCCCCTCGCGCAGCTCGTATTTCGGGATCTTCGACCTCGCCGGATTCCGAAAGAACAGGTTCTATTTGTATCAGGCAAGATGGCGGTCGGATTTTCCCATGGCCCACATCCTCCCGCACTGGAACTGGCCGGATCGCCTCGGTCAGACCACCCCGGTCCACGTTTACACCTCGGGCGACGAAGCCGAACTCTTCCTCAACGGGGCGTCTCTCGGTCGCCGCAAAATGCAACCCCGCGAATACCGGCTCCGCTGGGACGACGTGCAATACGCGCCGGGTGAGCTCCGCGCCGTCACCTGGAAAAATGGAAGTCCGTGGGCGGAATGCTCTGTCAAAACCTCCGGCCCGGCCGCCCGGCTCGTCCTCTCCCCCGACCGCCCGTCGCCCGATGCCGACGGACACGACCTCTGCCATGTGAGCGTGCTCGTCGCCGACCGCGATGGGCTCGTGGTCCCCCGCGCGAACAACCTCGTGCGCTTCACCATCGATGGTCCGGGCGAGATTCTCGCCGTGGATAACGGCGACCCGACAGCTCACGATCCGTTTCGCGCCACCACATGCCGCGCATTCAACGGCCGCTGCCTCGCGATCATCCGCACTCGCGTCGGCACCGGCGGCGAAATCGTCCTCGAAGCCGCCTCTGACGGACTCGAACCCGCCGCAATCCAGATCGTCGCCAAAAAGGCGGAACGCCCGCTCCCCTTTCCGACGCAGACCGACCGTCCGGATCGCGATTCCTCCAACGAATAATGAGCTTAGCAGAAATAACATGATGCAATATGCGCCGGAATTTTTCCGCCAGCCAAGGAGCGACGAAGGAGCATAGCCAAAGCCTCTGTGACTGAGGAGCAACGCAGGATGGCGGAAAAGGAACCAGCAGATTGTATCATGTTATTTCTGCGCGGCGACTAAAGCAGGCGGGACGCGCCTTTTTTTGGAAAGCGGGCAAGCTGCCCGCAGTCTCAAGCCCGCGCATGTTTTCGGGTAGCCCGCCGCAAAGGCCCAGAGATTTTTCCTCTTGGTTCGGCGGGCCGTGCGGAGCAGTCTTCCGGGCGACATGCGACTACTCCTTGTTGACGGCCACTACTACCTCTACCGCTCGTATTATGCGATTCGGGATCTCAGGAATTCCCGCGGCGAGTCGACGAACGCGATTTACGGATACGCCAAGGCACTGCGCAAAATGCTGTCTGACGTCCGCCCCGACCGCGCGGCCGTGATCTGGGACAGCGGGCTCCCCGAGCGCCGGACGACGCTCCAGCCGGAATACAAGCGAAACAGGAAGCCGATGCCCGACGACCTCCGGCCGCAGGAGGCCTGGCTGCGAGAAAACATCCCGCTTTTCGGGCCGGCCAGCCTGGGAGTGCCCGACACCGAGGCCGACGACTTGATCGCCTCTTACGCGCTCGCCGCCGCGAATGCGGGAGCGGATGTCATCGTCGCAACCAACGACAAGGACATCCTCCAGATCGTCTCGCCGTCCATTAGGATCTATTCGACGGCGAAGCCGGACGCGCCAGCAGGCGGGCACATCCTGCTCGGCGAGGCGGAGGTGCATGCGAAGTGGGGCGTGCCACCAGCGCGGATCGCCGACGTCCTCGCCCTCACCGGAGACGCCTCCGACAACATCGGAGGGGTCCCGGGAATCGGAGACAAAACCGCCCGCGCCCTCGTCACCGCGCATGGCAGTGTCGAGAACATGCTCGCCAACCCGCGCGCGATCACAAACCCCCGGCTCGCAGAAAAAATCGAGAGCGCCCGCGACACGATCATCGCAAATCGCGAAATGGTTCGCCTCGACGACGATCTCCCGCTCCCCTCGCCCTGGGAATCGTTCGAGATCCGGCCCGACTACCCGGCCCTCATCGACGCACTCCGAAAATGTGAGTTCACAGGCCTCGTGCGGGAAATTGAAGCAGAGTCGGAGAGCGCGGCCCCCCCGGCCCAAGGGGATCTTTTCGCGATCCCCGCGTAAACCGGACGTTGAGGGGAGCAGGCAATCAGGCGCTCTGTAGCTTGGCTATTGACTGACGCAAGGTGCGTGCCCCCTGTTCGCCGAGGGAATCTATTCGACTCTTGGCTCCACTTTCCCCAGTTTGAACCCGATGTCCCGACCATCCCTCACTCGGTTCGCATGGCTTTCCATCGCGGCCGCTCTTGTGACGATTCTGCTCAAAACCTGGGCGTGGTATGTCACCGGCTCGGTCGGCCTGCTCTCGGACGCTCTCGAGTCGATCGTCAACTTGATCGGCGGCGTGATGGCACTGGCGATGCTCACGATTGCCCAGCGGCCGGCGGATGAGGACCATGCGTTCGGCCACGGCAAGGCGGAGTATTTTTCCAGCGGGGTCGAGGGATCGCTGATTCTTATGGCCGCCGCCAGCATCGGCTTTACCTCGTTTCAAAGGCTCATGCACCCGCAGCCGCTCGAGCAGCCCGGTCTCGGGCTGGCGGTGGCACTGGTCGCCTCGGCGATCAATCTCGCGGTCGCCCTCGTGCTGCAGCGCGTCGGCCGCGAGCGGCGCTCGATCACGCTCGAAGCCAACGCCCAGCACCTCCTCACCGATGTCTGGACCTCTGTCGGCGTGCTGGTCGGCGTCGGGCTCGTCGTCCTCACCGGCTGGAATCCGCTCGATCCCATTGTCGGTCTTCTCGTCGCTGCCAACATCGTCTGGACCGGCTCGGACATCGTGCGCCGATCAGTCGCCGGGCTCATGGATGCCGCGCTTCCCGCAGCGGATCTCGCCTCGGTGAAAAGGGTGCTCGACGGCTACCGCACCGACAAAGTCGAGTTCCATGCGCTCTGGACCCGCCAGTCGGGCGCGCGAAAGTTTATCTCATTCCACGTCCTAGTTCCGGGAAAATGGTCGGTTCACCGCGGACACGAGCTGCTGGAAAAAATCGAGCGCGACATTGCCGCTGTTCTTCCCGACACCTCGGTTTTCACGCACCTTGAAGCACTGGAGGATCCCGCCTCGTGGGAAGACGACCGGCTCGACCGGGAGCGAGGCTGTGCATCCAAACTGCCCCCCCTGCGGATAACCCCACGCAGCACAATAAAAAGTGACTGACACTTTTTTCTTTCATGCGCTGAGAAGAAGACGGGGGGGCGGCTGCTGAGCCTCATCCCGTCTTTTTTTGTTTGTAGATCAGGAGACGGAGTCCGTTGAGGCAGACGAGGACGGTGCTGCCCTCGTGTCCGACGACGCCCATGGGCAGCGGGAGGTTGATCCCGAAGGCTGCGATGAGGAGGACGACGATGACGGAGGATGCAAAGATCAGGTTCTGCCAGAGGACGCGTTTTGCATGGCGGGCGATGCCGATGAGGAGCGGGATGTTTTCGAGCTTGTCGCCCATGAGCACGACGTCGGCGGTCTCCATCGCGATGTCGGTTCCGGCCGCTCCCATGGCCACTCCAAGGTCGGCGGTCGCGAGTGCCGGCGCGTCGTTCACCCCGTCGCCGATCATCATGACCCGCCCCTGTTTCTTGAGTTCGCGGATCGCGAGAACCTTCCCCTCGGGGAGAAGCTCGGCGAAAACTTCGTCCACCCCGGCCTCCTCGGCGATCGCGTGCGCGACCGCAGTCTGGTCGCCGGTGAGCATGACGACCTTTTTGACGCCTAGCCGGTGGAGGCTTGCTGCGATGTCGCGCGCCTCGTGCCGGATTGTGTCGGCGAGCGCGAGCACCGCAAGCGCGGTCACGGAATCCCCGGCCCGCGATCCGACCCACACGCAGGTTTTTCCGCGCTTCGAGAGCGGGGCAGAGTGCGCGGCGATCGGGTCCATGCCCGAGGCGAGGAGTTCGCGGAACAGGCGTTCGCTCCCGATGACCAGCCGGGTGCCATCCACCGTCGCCTCGGCTCCCTTGCCTGCGGTGGATTGAAAATCCGTCGCATCGGGGAGGGAGAGCTTCAGCGATGCCGCACTCTTGATGATCGCGGTTGCGAGCGGGTGCTCGGATTTCGATTCGAGCGCGGCGGCCGAGGCGAGGAACCCGGAGAGCGCGCCGGGAAGCGGGGCGTCGAGCTTGTGCGCGCCCGCCGCGTCCACGATCTCGGTGACCGTCGGACGTCCGACCGTGAGCGTTCCGGTCTTGTCGAACGCGACGATATCAATCTGCGCGGTGCGCTCGAGGTGGGACCCGCCTTTGACAAGGATTCCGCGCCGGGCCGCACCGCCGATCGCCGAGAGCACGGTGGCGGGCGTGCTGATGACGAGCGCGCACGGCGAGGCCACGACCATGACGGTCATCGCCCGGTAGAAGGCTTCGGCAAACGGCTGGCCCCACCCGATCCACGGGATAAACCAGACGGCTGCGGTGAACGCGATCACCCCGGTCGCGTAGTATTGCTCGGCCTGCTCGAGGAATCGCTGGGTTCCGGATTTTTCCGCCTGCGCCTCCTCGACGAGCTTGACCATGCGAGCGAGAGTGGAATCCTCCGCGCGCTTCGTCACCGCGATCTCGAGGCCCCCGCTCTGGTTGAGAGTGCCCGCAAAGAGCGGAGCACCGACCGTTTTTGAGACCGGCATGGATTCTCCCGTGAGGCTCGACTCGTCCACCGAGCTGCTGCCCTCGATGATTTTTCCGTCCACAGGAATGTGCTCGCCCGGGCGCACGATCACGATGTCTCCGACCGCCAGCGTTTCGACGCGAACGAGTTCGGTTCCGCCGTCGCACTTCACGAGCGCCTTGTCCGGTCGCAGCTTCAGGAGCGAGTGGATCGCCTTCTGCGTGCGCTGCAGGGCGTAGCTTTGGAGCACGTTCGAGAACGAGAACAGGAAGAGCAGCAGTGCCCCCTCGAACGGCTGCCCGACGACCCCGGCACCGATCGCAGCGAGCACCATCAGGACGTCCACATCGAGAACTTTTTCGCGCAGCGACGCGATCGCCGAGCGCACGCCCTGCTGTCCACAAAACAGGTAGGCCCCAGCATAAAAGACATACGTCAGCAACGCATGCTTGCCGATCATGTTGTCCGCAATCAGCGACGCGATCAGGAAAAGAAATCCGAGGGCGCACGAAATCTCCTCGTTGAGCTCGCCGGAAAAAACTTTTTGCCGGAACGTCTTTTCGCCATCGGCATCCGGCATCTCGTAGGGTTTGACGGCGGCGCCGGTTGCGCGGACGCCCTCGAGCACGGCAGCCTCGTCGGAGACCGACTCGTCGAATGTCAGGCAGAGGATCTTCCCGAGGTATGTCGCGGTCACGCGGCGGACGCCCGGGATTTTTTCGACCTTCTGTTCGAGGCGGATCGCGCACGCCTCACAGGCCGCGCCATCGAGGCGAAGGGTGCGCTTCTGGAGTGCGGCGGGCGGCACATGGTGCTCGGCGATGCGGCGGATCGCGTCGTCGCTGAGCTGCGAGGGATCGTATTCGATCGCGAACGCGGTGCGTCCGGGCAGCGGCTGCACGCCGACAACCCCCTTGTGATTGGCCAAGGATTCGGCGGCCTGTTTGAGATCTTTGTCAACGATTGGTTTCATAGGCTCGATTCATTAGATAGTTTCCAATCAAGTCGCACGGCAAAACACACACCCTTTGTCGCAGATTGAAAACCAGTGGCAAAAAGACGAGATGCCCGATGAAAAATGAGAGTTTTCTCATGTTGTCCGTCCGAGGCGGGTTCCGGATCGGCATCCCGCTCGCGGCAGTGTGTCCTGCAATCCGGCCTGACGGCTCATTGCGCCATTATGGCAGTTTTGTCGCGCTCTATTTCACAAATGCGTCATTATGGCGCGCCATTCCTCATGCGCAATGGGGGAGGTTTTTTCCTAACTCACCTATTATTAACACATAACAAACATTTGAAAATTTTCGGCATACCAATTGCTTCCATGTCACCGACAAACTATTTCATTTTATGGCAAAAATTCTAGGCATTGATTTGGGCACCACAAACTCCTGCATGGCAGTGATGGAGGGTGGCGAGCCGGTGGTTTTGGAGAATTCCGAGGGGGCGCGGACGACGCCGTCGGTCGTGGCCTTTGCGAAGTCGGGCGAGCGGATTGTCGGGCAGGCGGCCAAGCGGCAGGCGATCACGAACCCGGCCAACACGGTTTTCTCGGTCAAGCGGTTCATGGGCCGCAAATTCGACGAGGTCCGCGCGGAGGAACACCGGGTTCCTTACAAGCTAGTGAAGGCGGCGAATGGCGACGCGCACATCCAGGTCGAGATCGACGGGAAGCCGAAGACATTTTCTCCGCCGGAGATTTCGGCGATGATCCTCGCGAAGCTGAAGGCCGACGCCGAGGCGAAGCTCGGCGAGAAGATCACCGAGGCGGTCATCACGGTCCCTGCGTATTTCAACGACTCGCAGCGCAACGCGACGAAGGATGCCGGGAAGATCGCCGGCCTCGACGTGAAGCGGATCATCAACGAGCCGACCGCGGCCTCGCTCGCCTACGGGCTCGACAAGAAGTCGGACGAAAAAATTGCGGTCTATGATCTGGGCGGCGGGACGTTTGACATCTCGGCCCTCGAGATCGGCGACGGGGTTTTCCAGGTTTCGGCGACCAATGGCGACACCCACCTCGGCGGCGACGATTGGGACAACCGGCTCATGGATTGGATCATCGGTGACTTCAAGAAGGACACCGGCATTGATCTGGCGAAGCAGCCGGATGCCGTGCAGCGGATCAAGGAAGAGGCCGAAAAGGCGAAGATCGCTCTGTCGTCCACCCAGGAATACGACATCAACCTGCCGTTCGTGACGGCGGATGCGAGCGGGCCGAAGCACATCCAGAAAAAGCTCACCCGCTCGAAGCTCGAGCAGCTCACCGACGACCTCTTCGAGCGCACGGTGAAGCCGGTCAAGGATTGCCTTGGCGACGCGAAGTGGTCGAAGAGCGACGTGAACGAACTCGTCCTCGTCGGCGGCATGACCCGGATGCCAAAGGTCGTGGACACCGCCCGCGAAATGATCGGCAAAGAGCCGCACAAGGGCGTGAATCCCGATGAGGTCGTGGCGGTCGGCGCGGCAATCCAGGGCGGCGTGCTCCGCGGCGACGTGAAGGATGTCCTCCTCCTCGACGTGACCCCGCTCACGCTCGCCATCGAGACGGCCGGAGGGATCGCCACCCCGATGATCCCGCGCAACACGACGATCCCGACGAAAAAATCGAACGTCTTCTCGACGTTCAGCGACAACCAGCCGGGCGTCGAAATCAAGGTCCTCCAAGGCGAGCGCCCGCTCAGCCGGGACAATAAAAACCTCGGGACGTTCCACCTCGACGGCATCCCGCCCGCGCCTCGCGGCGTCCCGCAGGTCGAGGTCACGTTCGACATTGACGCGAACGGGATCCTCAACGTCTCGGCCAAAGATCTCGGCACCGGGAAAGAGCAGAAAATCTCGATCACCGGATCCAGCGGCCTCAGCAAGGAAGAGGTCGAGCGGATGCAAAAAGAAGCCGAGGCCCATGCCGACGAGGACAAGAAGGCGAAGGAGGGAATCGAGATCCGCAACAACGCGGACACCCTCGCCTACCAGTCGGAAAAGCAGCTCAAGGAACTCGGCGACAAGCTCGACGGCGCAAAGAAAAAGTCCGTCGAGGACGCGATCGAGAAGCTCCGCGAGGCGCTCAAGGGCGACGACATCGACGCGATCAAGGCCGGCTACGACGACCTCCAGGCGAAATTCCAAGAGGTCAGTGCCGAGCTCTACAAGCAGGCCGCCGCCCAAGCCGGACCCGCGCCGGGAGCCGATGCGCAGCCCGGACAGGACCCCGCCGCCAAGAAGGACGCCGACGTCGTGGACGCCGAGTTCGAGATGGTGGACGAGGATAAGAAAAAATAATCACACTTTAACAAATCGCCCCGGCCCGGCCCGCGCCGTCGCCGGGGCCTGTTAAAAACCAACAAAACCAAACAACAAGGAGAACCAAGCCAATATGGCCAACGTAAACATCAAGCCTCTCGGAGACCGCGTGCTCGTGCAAGCGCTCGAAGAGAAGGAAGTCAAAAAGGGCGGCATCATCATTCCCGATACCGCCAAAGAAAAACCGCAGGAAGGCAAAGTTGTCGCCCTCGGCACCGGAAAGCGTGACGACGACGGCAAACTCATCGAGTTCACCGTCAAGAAAGGGGACACCGTCCTCATCTCGAAATACGGCGGAACCGAAGTCAAAGTGGATGGCGAAACCTATCTGATCATGCGCGAGGACGACATCCTCGGCATCATCGGCTAAGTCATCCTCAGCAAACTCAAAACTTAATAATTAATACTTAGAACTTAATATATGGCAGCAAAACAACTCCAATTCGACGAAGCGGCAAGACAGTCGCTTCTCCGCGGCGTCGAGAAGCTGGCGCGTGCCGTCAAGGCGACCCTCGGGCCGTCGGGACGCAACGTCATCCTCGACAAAAAATTCGGCAGCCCGACGATCACCAAGGACGGCGTCACCGTCGCCAAGGAAATCGAGCTCGAGTGCCCCTATGAAAACATGGGTGCACAGCTCGTTCGCGAGGTCGCGAGCAAGACGAGCGACATCGCCGGCGACGGCACCACCACAGCCACCGTTCTCGCCGAAGCGATCTATCGCGAAGGCCTCAAGAACGTGACCGCCGGTGCGAACCCGACCAGCCTCCAGCGTGGAATCACGAAGGCGGTTGCCGCGATCACCGAAGAGATCGCCAAGATCTCCAAGAAGGTCAAGGACAGCTCGGAAATCGCGCAGGTCGCGACCGTCTCGGCCAACTGGGACACCACGATCGGCCAGATCATCGCCGACGCGATGGACAAGGTCGGCAAGGATGGCACGATCACCGTCGAGGAAGCCAAGAGCATCGAAACCACGCTCGACGTGGTGGAAGGCATGCAGTTCGACAAGGGCTATCTCTCGCCCTACTTCGTGACGAGCGCCGAAAACCTCGAGGTCTCGTTCGACAACGCCTACATCCTCATCCACGAGAAGAAGATCAGCTCCCTCAAGGATCTGCTCCCGCTTCTCGAGAAAATCGCCAAGAGCGGCAAGCCGTTCCTGATCATCGCTGAGGACGTCGAGGGCGAAGCCCTCGCGACCCTCGTCGTGAACAAGCTCCGCGGCACGCTCCAGGTCGCAGCCGTCAAGGCTCCCGGCTTCGGTGACCGCCGCAAGGCCATGCTCGAAGACATTGCTGTCCTCACCGGCGGCAAGCTCCTCAGCGAGGATCTCGGCATCAAGCTCGAAAACGTCGGTCTCGAAGACCTCGGCCGCGCCAAGCGCATCACCGTGGACAAGGAGAACACCACGATCATCGAAGGCGAAGGCAAGAATGCGGACATCCAAGGCCGGGTCAGCCAGATCCGCCGCCAGATCGAGGAGACCACCAGCGACTACGACCGCGAGAAGCTCCAGGAGCGCCTCGCCAAGCTCGCCGGCGGTGTGGCCGTCATCAATGTCGGCGCAGCCACCGAGACCGAGATGAAGGAGAAGAAGGCCCGCGTCGAAGACGCCCTCCATGCGACCCGTGCGGCCGTTGAAGAAGGCATCGTCGCCGGCGGCGGCGTCGCCCTCATCCGCGCCCAGAAGGCGCTCGACTCGCTCACCCTCACCGGTGACGAGGAGATCGGGCTCCAGATCGTGCGCCGCGCGATCGAGCAGCCGCTCCGCACCCTGGCCGACAACGCCGGGCAGGAAGGCGCGCTCATCGTCCAAGAAGTCAAGAAGCGCAAGGGTGCCGAGGGCTACAACGTCGCGACCGGCGAATACACCGACCTCATCAAGGCCGGCGTCGTCGATCCCGCCAAGGTAACTCGCAGCGCGCTCCAAAACGCCGCCTCCATCAGCGGACTCCTCCTCACCACGGAATGCATCGTCACCGAGCTTCCCGAGAAGGAAAAAGCACCTGCCATGCCCCAAGGCGGCGGCATGGGCGGCATGGGCGGCATGGACTACTAAGTCCCGCGTCCAACAAACCAAAAATCAAACCGGACAGCCGGGGTCGCAAGACCCCGGCTGTTTCGCGTTGTGACCGGAGGGATTCAGGGCCAATGCCCAGCCATGCTCTCAAAGACATGCACACTGTGGGAGATCTCATCCGCTACGGGTTTTTTGACGCAACGGGGCAAATGCCAACCACCATCGCACCCGCCCTCCGCTCCGTTTCCGCCGCCCACCTCTCTTTTTCCTCTCGTTCGTGAATTGGCCCTGGGGCGAGTGCCGAATGCGACAGTTCGTTATTGAATGAGAACAGTGGACGGGATAATCCTCAATGGAGATCCTTCGTGTTGAAGGAATTCTCAACACAACAACATATGACATCGGCATTAGAAAAAATTGCAGCAATCGAATCTGAGGCGAAATTGAGAATTGATGCGTTGAAATCGGAAGCGATTTCGGAATTGGTGAAAAAGATATCCGTGTTGAAGGCGGATCTCGCAGTTCTGGAATCGGAATACGCCGGGCTCACCGGACAGAATCTTAAAGGAGAAAAGGCGAACGGAGCCCGCAAGCGCCTGAGCCCGGATGAAAAGTCCACCCTTGTGCTCACGATCACAGATATCATCAAGGCCGCTCCGAACGGAATCTCGATGCGCGACATCGTGAGCGCGGCAGGCGAATCGGTTTCCAGCGTGAGGGATGCTGTCAAGCAGGTCAATGGACTCAAGAAATTGGGAAGCAAAGCCACAACGATTTACACCCTGAAGTAGAACAGGGCGCATCTGCGAAAGTTGCAAAAAAGGAGAACAGGCGTCCCGCCTGTTTTGGCACAGGCTCTCGCATCGGGACGCCGCCTCCCCCACGGGCGAGACGCCCATGCTCCCTTGCCACCCATCGCCGATTGCAGCCATCAGAGATACGCCCAGTAGGACAAAGCGACCGGTTGAATACAATCCTTCGCAGGAAGCCTGCGGGGGAGCGGTGCCCCCCGGAGATTGGAGTTGTCTCTGCAGCGGAGAATTGTGATAGGGTCCGCCGGTGGGAAGGCATTGGCACCGGAGCATTGGGATCCCCTTAGCTGTGGCGGGGGCGGTTTTTCTGTGCCCGCTGGGAACTCCCCGAGCCGGTGCCCAATCCCTCTCGGACGCGCCGAGCACCTCCACGTTCGGCAACAACGCCAACCAGTTGGGCACGACGGCGGCGACGACGTCCGACCAGGCGCGCCCGCTTGCGTTTGGTGCCGGAGTGGCGGGCAACAAGTCGTCGCTGGCCGGCTGGCAGGCCTATCGAAACTACCTGACCGGGCTCGCCAGCCAAGGATCGGGAATCGCGACGTCCGAGATCGGACGGTTTGGGCCCGTGAAGATGTCGCTCGGTGCCGCCTTCGGCGTCACCTACGACTCCAACATCAACTCCTCGCCGACCCAGCCGCTCTCCGATCTCTACGCCACGGTGAACGTCAACCTGGCACTCTACTGGAAGGCGACGCGTCGGAACGACCTGCAGCTCAGCTTTCAGGTCAGCTACTCGGAATACCTGCGCTACAGCCGCTACAACACGAACGGACTTGTCATTGACCCCTACACCGGGCTCGATTATCGGCTCTACTTTGATGATTTCATCCTCACCTTGTACGAATACCCCTCGATCACCAACATCGGCGGAGAGCAGAGCCCGGCACTCACCAACGCGGTGAATTTCCAGCAGCTCAACAACCGCGCCGGCATCAACCTGATCTGGCATCCAAACAAGGTGATGTGCATGACCGGCGTCGAACGCCAGGACACGCTCTCGCTCACAAACGACGATTACAGCTCGCAGAACCTGACCGGCTACTCGTGGTATGGCATCGCGTCCTACGACATCACGCCCACCACGAATGCCGGCATCCGGCTCCAGACGACCAGCACGACCTACAGCCAGCAGGTGATGAACGACTCGATCACCGCCCGAGCGGGTTTTTTTTACCAAAGCCGCCTCACCAACTTCACGTCCATCTACTTTGAGGCGGGCTTGCAGTCGGCGATGTTTTCGGACGCCGGCACGCAGAGCGATCAATTGGTTTACCAGCAGTCCGACGGCGCCAATACGAACGTCGAGAGCACGCTGGGCGGATCAAACTACACGCAGCCGTATTTCCAGTTGACGATCCTGAACCGGATGACCCGCTACATTTCCCACAAGCTCTCGATCTCCCGCGAGGCCCAGGGATCCACGGTCTCGAATTATCAGGAGGTCAACGCGATCGGCTACTCGATGCAATACCGCGTGAACAGAATCACGACGGCGACCGCGATTTTCAACTACGAATTCGGATCGGTCTCCCGCACCGAAGGCAACCTGCCTTACTCGGATTTCACCGGGCAGTTGAGTTTATCGTTCAAATTGATGAAATATACTGATTTTTCTGTTAATTATACTTACTATGGCAACGAGATGGAAGAGCTGAACGCGAGCTACACCCGCCAGATCTTCACGCTGGCTATCTCCCAACAATTCTGAAATGTGAACCCGCCGACATCCGTTTTTCAACCGATTGCATCCGAAAATACCCGGCACTTCACCTGCTGTGCCATGCTCGCGGCTCTCTGCGCGTTGTTCCTGGCATCGTCCGCGCGGGCGGAGATTCCCGACACGGACCTCAACCTCGACCCTGGGATGCCTGCGGTGTCGGCTGCAAAGCGCAAGCCGGTGCCGTTCAGCATGGGCACGGGATATCTCGATGACAAGCGGACGCTGGCGCCCGGCGACCGGCTGAGCTTCCGTATTGCCGAGGAGGGCGATGAGCCGGTGCTGGTGACCGTGGCGTCGTCGGGGGAGATCGACTTTCCCTACGTCGGCCGCATCAACGCGTCAGGACGCACCTGCAAGGCGGTGGCGGACGAGGTCAGGGGGATCTTGGAAAAATCTTTTTACACGAAGGCGTCGGTCGGGCTGGCGCTGGAAACCGCGAGCACGCTGCCGATGGGGACGTATTTTGTCACCGGGCAGGTGATGAAGCAGGGGGCTCAGGAAATCCCGCGGGACCGCGAGGTGACAGTTGCCGCAGCGGTGCTCGAGGCCGGCGGGTTCGCGGATTTTGCCGACCGCCGCCGCGTGCGCCTGATCCGCCCGTCGGCCGAGGGCGGGGAGACGAAGCGCTTCACCGTAGACGTGAAGGCGGTGCTCGAGCGGGGGGACGCCCGCAAGGACATGATCGTCAAACCCGGCGACTATATCGTCGTCCCCGAACGGATGTTCAATTTCTGAAAAATGCCAAATTCCCAGGCCATCTCCACGGCAACCGCATCGAACACGAGCGGTGAACGCATCGAGGCGATCCGCTCGAAAATTTCCCGCTACCGTCGGGTTGTCACGTCCTACTGGTGGATCCCGGCGGTGACGATCAGCATCGGGCTCGCGACCCAGGCGTGGCTGTCGCTCACCAGCCCGAACAGCTACCAGTCAGCCGGGCGGATCCTCGTCAGCGGGCGGATCTCGCTCCCGGAAAGCGGGATGTTCAACGAGGAGGCGGTCAACTTTTTTGGCACGCAGGTCGAGCTGATGCAGAGTGCCGAGGTCCGACGACGCGCGGCTTCGCGCGTGCAGTCGATGCGCCCGGATCTCAGCCCGGTGCCGGTCTCGATCGCGGTCTCGCAGATCCCCCGCACCTCGATCTTCGTGCTCACCGCGACCGGCCAGAACCCGGATTTCGTCAAGGCCTACCTCAATGCGGTGATGGAGGAATACATCTCGCTGCGCCGGGGGATTTTCAACGAGAAATCCGAGAGCACGCTCACCGCGATCACCGACGAGCTCGCCCGCGTGGAAACCGATCTCCGCAAGGACGAGGATTCGCTGTTCGACTGGAAAAAGCAAAACAACCTGGCATTTCTCCAAGAGGAGGGGACGGCGGCGGGCGGCTACCTTGCCGCTCTGAACAAGGATCTCGCAGGGCTCGAATCCGAATACAACCTGATCAACCGGCTCACCGAGGAGCAGAACATCGACCGCGTGGCTGAGGGTGACCCGGCGGTGCCGACCGATGAGAGTAACTCGCGGATCGTCTCCGACCTGATGATGTCGGGCGGCTCCGGCACCCCGGCCGATAGCTACCTCGGAGTCAAGCGCAGAAACTACATCCTCCAGGCCCAGCGCGAGCAGTTGCTCGAAACCCGCCAGCCGGAACACCCGAAAATCAAGGCGCTCGAGCAGGAGATCCGGCAGAACAAAAAGCTTCTCGAGGTCTATCGCGTGCAGGCGCTCGAACAGCTCGAATCGAAACGCCAGTCGCTCGCAGCCCAGATCGCGAACACGAAAAGCCAGATCAGCCAGTGGGAGGTCAAATCCCTCGATCTGAGCGCGCGGATGGGCGAGTTCGAGCGACTGAAGGCGAAGGTGGACCGCCAAAAGAGCCTCTACGACCGATTGCTCGGGAACGTTCAAAACGTGGACGTGAACTCAAACATCCAGCAGGACATCCTATCGATCATGGAATACGCAACGCCGCCGGGAGTGAGCATTCAGCCGCTGGCCCGCGACCTCGCGATGGGCGGGATCATGGGCGCGCTCGCAGGGCTCGGCATCCTGCTCGTCATCGGAGCGCTCGACGACCGGATCGTTTCGATCACCGAGCTCCAGGCGATCGTCGAGGAAGAGGTCGTCGCGATCATCCCCAAGGTTCCCGACGGACAGCAGCTCCTGCGGGTCAATGAGGACGACAACCTCGGGCTTTTCGAGTCGTTCCGAAAGCTTCGCTCGTGGCTCCTTTTCACCGAGTGGGAAAAGGGCCCGCCGAAGACGATTCTGATATCGAGCGCGATCCCGGGCGAAGGGAAGTCCACGGTCTCCAGCAACCTCGCAACCTGCCTAGCCTCCTCCGGCTCGCGCACGCTTCTGATCGATGCCGACCTTCGCAGGGGAAACCTTCACCGCCAGTTTGGGCTTGAACAGGATCCCGGCCTCGGAGATGTACTCAACGGCAACGTCGCCGTGGAAAAAGCGATCCACAACACGGAGATAAAAAACCTGTCGTTCATACCTCGCGGCTACTACGGGTCCGGCGGTAGCGCGATCTTCGTCAGCACTTCGCTCGACCATTTCCTGGCCGAGGTCGAAAAGCGGTTTGACATTATTATTTTCGACTCTTCCCCGGTGCTCGCGGTGGACGAGACGAGCATCCTCGGCGGCAAGGTGGACATCGCGCTTGTCACGATCCGCTGCGGGATGACGAGCCTGCGGTTGGCCAAGCGCACGGTCGGCCACCTGCTCTCCCGCCGGGCCGTGGTCGGGGGGATCATTTACAACGCGGTGGACCCCGCCAACCACGAATACCCGTATTACAACTACTACTACAGCCAGCAGCGGAGCGGACAAAAAGCCGCCGCCTGACCGACCGGTCTCCAGCCCTGCGCCGAGCCGTCCGCCCGGGCCGTCGGATGCGCGTCGGCGGGCATGGGCCGACATGCTTTCCCGTCCGCTTTTTTGGACGGTCGTGCTCCCGCTTATTGACCTCCTGCTTCTGGCTGCGTGCGTGTATATCGCGAATGAGATCCGGCTCGGCTACCAGCCGGGCGGCGACAGCGGCCGTGGCGGCTGGATCTCCTATGTGCTGTATGCGGCATGCGTCCTTTGCGGCACGGCGATCAGCGGCGCCTACAAGAAGCCGATCCACCTCCGCCGGCTCAATGCGGCGGCGGAGTTCATCCTTGGCACAGCCATAGCGACAGCGACCGCGCTCTTCCTCATCTACGTCGTGTTTCTCGGCACCGACCGCATTGTTCAGGAAAGCCGTGCGGTCCTGCTTTTCAGCTCGGCCGCATTTGTTCCGTCAGCGATCCTCGTGCGCGAGATATTCTACCGGATCCACGGCCGGCTCGCGCGCTCGCGGCCGTATCTTCTCATCGGGCGCGAGGATTCACTCCGCGAGTTTTCCTCGATGTATTCGGACACCGGGCTCGCCAACCCGGTGATCTCGATGCGGATCGAAGACCTCCCGGCGACCGCCGGGGGGGCGGCCGACGGATCGCCCGCATTCTGGAAAGAGGTCGGCCTACGGTTCGAGGCGGTCATCCTCACCGAACCGCCTGAAAGGTTTTCGACGCCACTCCTTGAAAAGCTTGTGCGCATGCATTTTTGCGAGCTGCCGGTGCTGACGCTGAACGCATTTTACTCGCTGATGTGGCGTCAGGTTCCCACCCTCCACCTCAGCCCGGCATGGGTTTTCGAGCAGGATTTCAGCCTGGCCGAGCGCTCGCACTACCGGGTGATCAAGCGCGGGTTCGACATCCTGTTTTCGCTCGTCCTCCTTGTCGGGCTCGCTCCGCTCGCGCTCATCGTGGCAATGCTGATCAAGGCGGACTCGCGCGGCCCGGTCCTGTTCCGCCAGGAGCGGGTCGGTCGGAACAGACGCCTGTTCTCGATTTTCAAGTTCCGCACGATGTCGGTGGGCTCTGAGTCCGGCGCGGCCTACACCGCAAGCGGCGACCCACGCGTCACCCGGGTCGGACGCATCCTCCGCAAGCTCCGGCTGGATGAAATCCCGCAGCTTCTCAACGTCCTTGAGGGCGACATGAGCCTCATCGGCCCGCGCCCGGAATGGGTCCGGCTGGTCCCGGTTTACGAAAAAGAAATTCCGTTCTACCACCTCCGCCACCTCGTCCAGCCGGGTATCACCGGGTGGGCGCAGCTCAATTTCCGATACGGGGAAAGCCTCAAGGACACGCTTGAGAAGCTTCGCTTCGACCTCTACTACATTCGGTTTTACTCGCCGGTCCTCGACCTCGAAATCTTCCTCAAAACGATGCTCCATGTCCTTGCGGTGCGCGGAAAATAGCACCCGCCCTCCGCCAAATCGCCTCAGCTCCAGCGGACGACGGATTCCCCCGAGCGAACCCATTCGCGCGGAGATTTTCCCGTCTGCTTTTTGAACCACCGCGAAAAGTAGTTCTGGTCAAAAAAACCGGCCTCCGCAGCGGCATCGCGCACAAGCGGGTGTTCGCGAAGCAGCTTCTGCACCCGGCGCAGCCGGAACTGCCCCGCGAGTGCCCGCAGCCCAAGTCCTGTCTCGGCGCGCACGAGTCGGCTGAGGTGGTCGGGATGGAAGTTCAGCGCCTTTGAGATTGCCGGCGCGTCAGCCCCGCCCTCTAGCATCGTTTGGACCCGGTGGAGGACGGTCTTCGCCGAGCTTCGCGCCGGTCTCGGATACCAGCCGGAACATTCCGCAACGAGCGCGAGCAGGCGGAGCGTCAGCGCCGCGCGCCCGATCTGGTCGGGAACCCCGCCCTCGTCGTTGAGCCGCGCCATGTCGGCAAGCAACGAACGCACCCTTGCGATATCGAACGCGGCGAGCACCCGCACGTCTGCCCGCTTTGCCCACGGCGCGGTGAAATCCAACATCACGCACAGCGGCGGCTGACCGGCCCCGCGGCGGAATGCATGCCGGCATCCGGCAGGAAGAATCACCAGGGATCCGGAGGAAATCGGGTGCAAATCCCGCCCGATCTCCTGCGTCCCGTGACCGGAAAGATACACCAGAGCCTGCCAGTGCGCGTGCGCATGGCTCCCCAGCCGCACGGTCTCGGGCAGATGCCTGTGCAGCTCCAACCGCAGCACCGACACCCCACCGGCCCGCGCATCCAACTGCGTCCAAAGCAGGTCGCGAAAAAGGGCCTCCCCCGCCATCCTCCTTCCGCCCGGCCGCCTCTCAGCGCGCATCTTCACTTTTTTTGACGGCGGTCCGCGCGGGCGCGATGCCCGCGCAAAAAATCCTCAGAACGTCCGGCGATGCTTGACCCGCACCAGAGCAAGCGATTTCTGAAGTGCGGCCTTGACCGCCGCGTGCTCCTCGTCGTTCATTTTTTCGTTCCGCATCGCGGCCTCCGCCCGCTGGATCGCCTCCTCTGCGGCGGATTCATCAATATCGGCATCCTTGACCGCCATGTCCGTGAGCACGGCAACCTTGTCGGGGCCGATTTCCACAAACCCCTCGCCGACTGCCATCCGAATCTCCTCCCCGCCCTTCTGCACCCGGAGCTCACCCGGAAGAAGTTGCGTCATCAACGGAACGTGCATCGGCAGCACCCCAAACTCGCCCTCGATCCCCGGAATCACCACGCAATCCACATCGTCAGAGTAGATCATTTCCTCGGGAGTAACAATTTCAAGACGCAGCATCAGAAAATGTGAAAGTTAATAAACTCGTTCCGCGAACTGAATACTCAGCACCTAAGCCTTTTCTTCGGCGATCATATCAATCCCGCCCTTCATGTAGAAATTGCTTTCCGGGACGTCGTCGTGTTTGCCGTCGAGGATTTCTTTGAATCCGCGGATCGTCTCGGCGATCGGGACGTATTGGCCCTTGGTTCCTGTAAAAATTTCCGCGACATGAAACGGCTGGGAGAGGAAGCGCTGGATTTTGCGGGCGCGATAGACCGTGAGCTTGTCGTCGGGCGAGAGCTCGTCCATTCCGAGAATTGCGATGATGTCCTGCAAGTCCTTGTATCTCTGGAGGACGGTCTGCACCCCGCGCGCGACCTGGTAGTGGTCCTCGCCGATGATGTCCGGCGAGAGCGCCTTGGATGTCGAGGAGAGCGGGTCCACGGCCGGGTAAATCCCGAGTTCGGCGATCGAGCGCTCGAGCACAATCGTCGAGTCGAGGTGCGCAAACGTGTTTGCCGGCGCGGGGTCGGTCAGGTCGTCGGCCGGCACATAGACCGCTTGGAACGAGGTGATCGAGCCCTTCGTCGTCGAGGTGATCCGTTCCTGGAGGTCGCCCATCTCGGCCGCGAGCGTCGGCTGGTAGCCGACCGCACTCGGCGTGCGCCCGAGAAGTGCCGACACCTCGGAGCCGGCCTGCGAAAACCGGAAAATGTTGTCGATGAAAAGCAGGACGTCCTGGTTTTTCTCGTCGCGGAAATACTCGGCCATCGCGAGCGCGGTGAGCGCGACCCGGAGGCGTGCGCCCGGAGGCTCGTTCATCTGGCCATAAACGAGCGCGACCTTCGACTTCTCGAGATCGTCCTGAACGATGACCCCGGACTCGCTCATCTCGGCGTAGAGGTCGTTCCCCTCGCGCGTGCGCTCGCCGACTCCTGCAAATACCGAATACCCGCCGTGCCCCTTGGCGATGTTGTTGATGAGCTCCATGATGACGACCGTCTTGCCGACGCCCGCTCCGCCGAACGCGCCAACTTTCCCGCCCTTCGTAAACGGACAGATCAGATCAATGACCTTGATCCCGGTCTCGAGCACCTTCGCCTTTGTATCCTGCTCGATCAGCGGCGGCGGCGGACGGTGGATCGGATACTTTTTCTCAAATTTCACCGGACCCCGCTCGTCGGTCGGCTCGCCGGTGACGTTAAAAATCCGGCCGAGCACTCCCTCGCCGACCGGCACAGAAATCGGCGCGCCGGTATTTGTGACCGCCATCCCGCGGGCGAGGCCCTCGGTCGAGCTCATCGCGATCGAGCGGACCCAGTTTTCACCCAAATGCTGCTGGACCTCAAGCGTCAGCCGGCTCGTCTGCCCGGCCGCATCAAATGTGATCTCCAGCGCGTCGTAGATTTTTGGGAGCCCACCGGCCTCCGGGTTGAACTCGACGTCCACAACGGGACCGATGACTTGAACGATTTTTCCTTGGTTGCTCATGTGGAGAGAATGTGTGCGAATCGAGGGGGAAAACAACTAGCCGCGCGCACCGCCCGCGACAACTCGTTTTTTTGGGAAAATGCGATACATCGCCAAAAGGCACTACCTTTTTTATTTGCCGTAGTGTTTCGCCGCCATATAGTGCATGGCATTTGAGTAACGATACGACAATAGCCCAACCTCGTTCCAGCGCGATAGCTGCTCTCTCGCTTGTTGGGGGTTCCCTGATGGTCGCAAGTTTTTGCGGTTTACAAAATCGGGTAAAAAACTGAAAACTATCCAGCTTAAATTGTATTTCAATTAACTGATTATCAGCAGCATCGGGGTGTAGCTTAGCTTGGTAGAGCGCCTGGTTTGGGACCAGGAGGTCGCAGGTTCGAATCCTGTCGCCCCGACCACTTTTCAAAAAGTGGTTTTGCCTTGGAGAAGTCGATAAATACAGGGTTTCCAGCCGATCACTCTGAAATTCTCAAACGCCAGCAACCGCAGAAAACGCCAGAAAAACTGGCCCTATTTGGCGTTTTTTGGCCCTAACTGGCCCTAAGTCGCCGCGCAGAAATAACATGATACAAGATTCGTCTGTGAGATCGAGATTGTTTACATCTCCCGCATGGTGCCGAAAAAAACTGCGTCCACAGGTCAGCAGGAGTTTGGATTTCGTAGCCGTTCACGGCGTAAAAGTAACAAGATTGAAGATTTTTGTCCTGCATGCGGGCAAATGATTGTTTGAGGATCGGGATTGAATTCCGTCGACCGACGCCATAGGGTTTTCTCCCTTTGCAATGAAAATCCAACGAGCGCTGATCTCCGTTTCTGACAAAACCGGCATTGTGGAATTTGCCAAAGAGCTTGCGGCCGCCGGGATCGAGATCCTTTCGACCGGCGGCACAGCCAAATCTCTCCAAGCGGCGGGGGTCGCGACGGTCGAGGTCTCCCGGTTCACCGGCTCCCCGGAAATCCTCGACGGGCGCGTCAAGTCGCTGCATCCGAAAATCCACGGCGGCCTCCTGTATCTCCGCGGCAATCCAGAGCACGAGGAGCAGGCGAAGGCGCACGGGATCCAGCCGATTGATCTCGTCGTCGTGAACCTCTACCCGTTCGAAGCCACAATCGCCAAGGATGGGGTCACCCTTGCGGAGGCGATCGAGCAGATTGACATCGGCGGGCCGTCCATGATCCGCAGCGCCTCAAAAAACTACCAGTCGGTCTGCGTGGTGACCGACCCAACCGACTATCCGCTCGTGCTCGAGGACATGCACAAGGAGGGGGGCGGGACCGGCCTGAAGCTTCGCGAGCGGCTCGCGATCAAGGCGTTTGCGACGACCTCGGCCTACGACGCAGCGATCGCCGACTTCCTCAACCGCGAGCAGGAGACCTGCGCGAGCTTCCGCATGGACCTCCCGCTCGAAATGCGCCTGCGCTACGGCGAAAACCCGCACCAGCAGGCCGAGCTCTACGGCGACTTCGGCTCGTATTTTGACAAGCTCCACGGGAAGGAGCTTTCCTACAACAACATCCTCGACATCAGTGCCGCCGCGAACCTCATCGCCGAGTTCTCGAAGCCGACGGTCGCGATCCTCAAGCACACGAACCCGTGTGGCGTCGGCAGCGCGCCCGACCTGCGCGAGGCTTGGGAAATGGCGTTCTCGACCGACAAGCAGGCGCCGTTCGGCGGGATCATCGTCTGCAACCTCCCAATCACCCTCGCCCTCGCCAAGGCGATCTCGGAAATTTTCAGCGAGGTCATCATCGCCCCGGATTTTGATTCCGATGCCCGGTCGCTCCTCCAAAAAAAGAAGAACCTCCGGCTGATGCGCATGCTCAAGCCCGCGCCGCAGAACCGCCGCGACGTCCGCGGCGTCGTCGGAGGGCTCCTCGTCCAGGATTCCGATTCGGCCGACGTGCCGGAGCTCGAGCACCGTGTCGTCAGCTCGCGACCTCCAACAAAGGACGAGATCGAGGCGATGGAATTCGGCTGGAAAGTCGTCAAGCACGTCAAGTCAAACGCCATCGTCTATGCCGCCAAGAACCGAACGCTCGGCATCGGTGCCGGCCAGATGTCGCGCGTGGATTCCTCGCGCATCGCGGTCTGGAAGGCGCACGAAGCCGGGCTCTCGCTCAAGGGCAGCGCCGTCTGCAGCGACGCATTTTTTCCGTTTCCCGACGGGCTCGTCGCCGCCGCCGAAGCCGGTGCCACCGCCGCCATCCAGCCAGGCGGCTCGGTCCGCGACCCCGATGTCATCAAGGCCGCCGACGAACGACGCGTCGCCATGGTCTTTACCGGCACACGCCATTTCAGACACTAGGAAGAGTTCAGCGGTTCAGTTTTCGGTGTTTGAGTGGCGGGTGACCGGCTGTTCGCGCTGCAACTGGCTTGCTGAAAACTGAACCGCTGAACACTTTATGCCCCCGCTCGCCTGCATCACCTGTGGACCCGCTTACGAGCCGATTGACGCGGTCCGGCGGATCACGAATTTTGCGACCGGGGAGATCGGGAGCGTGCTGGCGGAGGCATTTCTTCGGGCGGGGTTTGATGTGGTGTGTTTCCGGGGCGAGGGTGCGACATGGCCGCCGCACCGGGAGGCGGATGTGCGGGCGTTCTCGACGAACGACTCGCTCGCGCGCGGGCTTCGCGGGCTCGACCGCGAGCCTGCGATCATCCTCCATGCGGCCGCTCTCTGCGACTTTGTCGTGGAGTCCATCGAGGGGTCGGACGGAGCGGAGAAGCTCGACAGCCGCTCGGGTTCGGTCCGGCTCACTCTGGCTCCCGCCACAAAGGTTTTGCCGGAAATCCGAAAATGGTTTCCCGGAACGTTGATCGTCGGCTGGAAATACGAATTGGATGGTGCCCGCGAGCTCGCGCTGTCGCGGGCCGCGCGGCAGATCCAGGAGGCCGGCAGCGACGCATGCGTCGTCAACGGAGCCGCCTACGGAGCGGGGTTCGGGCTGGTTCGGGCAGCCGGTGGTGCCGCGCATTTTCCCGACAAACCCGCACTCGCCCGCCGCCTTGTCGCAATGGTGCGGGGCGTGTAAGATGGCAACCGTCATTTATTCTCCGCCCCGGTATTGCGCCGGGAGCGCGAAATCTGATTGATTGGGCGGATCATGAAACCGCCTTTCGACACGCTCCGTTCCTTTGATGCCGGCAATGGCCGGGTTGGCCAGTTCCACTCGCTTCCCGCTCTCGAGGCCGCTGGTGTCGGCCCGGTCTCGAAGCTGCCGGTCGGCATCCGCATCGTCCTCGAATCGATCCTCAGGAACTGCGATGGAAAAAAGATCCAGCCCCGCGATGTCGAGGTGCTTGCAAACTGGAATGCGAAGGCTCCGGCACCGGAGGAGATCCCGTTTGTCGTCGCGCGGATCGTGCTTCAGGATTTCACCGGCGTCCCGCTATTGGTGGACCTCGCCGCGATGCGCTCGGCGGTCAAGGCTCTCGGCGGGGATCCCGCGATCATCGAGCCGCTCGTGCCGGTGGACCTCGTTGTGGACCACTCGGTGCAGGTGGATTTTTACGGGTCGGCGGACGCGCTGCGACTGAACCTCGAAATGGAATTCCGCCGGAACCGCGAGCGCTACGAATTTTTGAAGTGGGGCCAGCAGGCGTTCAAGACGTTTGGGGTGATCCCGCCGGGGATCGGGATTGTCCACCAGGTGAACCTCGAATACCTCGCGAAGGGCGTGCTCTCGGCACCGCACGGGTCCGGCGAAATTTTTTATCCCGACACGCTCGTTGGCACTGACTCGCACACGACGATGATCAACGGCCTCGGGGTCGTCGGCTGGGGGGTTGGCGGGATTGAGGCGGAGGCTGGGATGCTCGGCCAGCCGGTCTATTTCCTGACCCCCGAGGTTGTCGGGGTGCATCTCACCAACCGCCTGGGCGAGGGAGTGACCGCGACCGACCTCGCGCTGCATGTCACACAGATGCTCCGCGCCGAGAAAGTCGTTGGAAAATTTGTCGAATTCTACGGCGAGGGCGCTGCGAACCTGCCGCTCACCGACCGCGCGACGATCGCGAACATGGCGCCCGAATACGGGGCGACGATGGGGTTCTTCCCGGTGGATTCCGAATCGGTCGCCTACCTTGCCTCGACCGGGCGCACCGACGCCCAGTGCCGGGCGTTCGAGAATTATTTCCGCGCGCAGAATCTCTTCGGCATGCCGAAAAAGGGAGACATCGAATACAGCGTGGATGTCGAGCTCGACCTCGCGGAGGTCCGCCCGTCGGTCGCCGGGCCGAAGCGCCCGCAGGATCGGATTGATCTCCCCGCCCTCAAATCTGCGTTCGCATCGCTGCTCACGAAGCCGGTCGCCGACGGCGGTTATGGAAAATCCGCCGCCGACCTCGGGCGGAGCGCGCGCGTGAATGTTGCCTCCCCGCTCCCGCCGGACGAATCCGAAATGGTCGCCGACCGTCCGACCCCCGACCCGGTCGCCGGGATGCCGGAGTCGCCGTTCCATGTCGGGTACAGCACGCTGCGCGACGGCTCGGTCGTCATCGCGGCGATCACGAGCTGCACGAACACGAGCAACCCGAGCGTCATGCTCGCAGCCGGACTCCTTGCGAAAAATGCAGTCGCCCGCGGGCTCCGCGTCGGCCCTGCGGTCAAGACCTCGCTCGCTCCCGGCTCGCGGGTCGTTCAGGACTACCTCGAAAAAACCGGGCTCCAGCAGCCGCTCGACGCGCTCGGCTTCCAGATCGTCGGCTACGGATGCACGACGTGCATCGGCAACTCCGGCCCGCTCGACCCGGAGGTTGAATCCGCAATCACCGGGAACGACCTCGTCACCGCCGCCGTCCTCTCGGGCAATAGAAATTTTGAAGCGCGCATCCACCAGAACATCCGCGCGAATTTCCTCATGTCCCCTCCCCTCGTCGTCGCGTTTGCGCTGGCCGGGCGGGTGGACATTGACCTGACGAACGAGCCGCTCGGGACCGGAAGTGATGGCGCGGCGGTCTTTCTCAAAGACGTCTGGCCGACGCTCGACGAGATCCGCAACGAGATGCGCTCGGCGCTCAAGCCCGAGGTCTTCCAATCGCTCTACACCGGGTTCGCCGAGCAAAATCCGAAGTGGAACGAGGTGCCCGCAAGCACCGGCCAGATCTACGCATGGGACCGCGCAAGCACCTACATCCAGGAGCCGCCGTTCTTTGAGGGCTTCGGGATGGAGGCCGGCACGATCGCCGACATCGCCGGCGCCCGCGCGATGGGGATCTTCGGCGACTCGGTGACGACCGATCACATCTCGCCGGCCGGCGCGATCAAACCCGGCTCGCCCGCCGGAAAATTCCTCGTCGAAAATGGGATCGCCGCCGCCGACTTCAACAGCTACGGAAGCCGCCGAGGCAACGACCGGGTGATGACCCGCGGGACGTTCGCAAACGTCCGGATCAAAAACCTCATGATCCCGCCAAAGCCCGACGGCACGAGGGTCGAGGGCGGGTTCACGATCATCCAGCCCGGCGACGAGCAGACGAGCATCTACGACGCCTGCATGGCCTACCGCGCCGAAGGAACCCCGCTCGTCATCTTTGCCGGACACGAATACGGCACCGGCTCAAGCCGCGACTGGGCCGCCAAGGGCACCCGGCTTCTCGGTGTCAAGGCGGTCTGCGCCCAAAGCTTCGAGCGCATCCACCGCTCAAACCTCGTCGGCATGGGCGTCCTCCCGCTCCAGTTCCCCGACGGCGTCAGCGCCCAGTCGCTCGGCCTCGACGGCTCGGAATCGTTCGACATCACCGGCCTCGGTGAAAACCTCCAGCCCCGGCAGGACGTCATGCTCACGATCACCCGGAAATGCGGAAAGCAGGAATCGCTCGCAGTGAAGCTCCGGATAGATACCCCGATCGAAGTGGACTACTGTCGGCACGGCGGGATCCTGCCATTTGTCCTCCGACAGCTCCTTGGCGGGAGCTGAGAGGCCAGAGAGCCGGTGCGCTGTTCTTTATTCATCCGCTCGATACCAGCGTCCCGGCTGTTTGATAGGGCGGAATTAAAGATCCCTGCTCGATCACAGCCCATTGCTGGGCACATGTGCGGCGCAAATTTTTGAAAGAGCGCGCTGCCGCGCAGAGCTCCCGATTCTGTTGAAAAACGGAAAATTTATTGACCGAACGCAAGATTTGCTCTGGATTTGTTGTTTTGGCCCCGGATTTCTTTGGCAGCCTCTCCGGGAACGGCTATAGTCTTTCCACTTATGTCTTTGATGCCCCACTGTGAATGCAAGGCGGGTGGCCAGCCCGCCCAGAAGCCGCGAATCCTCTTTACCAGCGTCTTCGGGCCGTATTCGAAGGACGACGAATTTGGCAGCCGGGCGATCAACCCGATGGAGCTTTACCACAACCAGGTGACGCGCGAGCAGGGTCCGTTCTCGTTGCGGATGTTCCACCGTTCGTGGGGGCTGATGCTGATGCGGGACAACATTTCCGCGCCGAGTTCGCTGCTGGACTTTCCGACGCTCCCTCGGTTCATCCATGAGCTGAAGACCGAGGCCTACGACATCGTGGCGATCAGCGCGATCCCTCCGAATTATCTCAAGGCGAAAGAAATGTGCCGGCTGATCCGAGAGATCCAGCCGAAGGCAAAGATCATTGTTGGCGGGCACATCTCCGGGCTGCCGGACGTCAAGAAGCGGCTTGGTGCCGATCATGTGGTACGCGGCGAGGGGGTGCATTGGTTCCGCAAATTTCTTGGCGACGACGTGGGCGCGCCGATCCGGCATCCGAGGATTTTGTCAGGGATCGGGACCCGGACGATGGGGCTGCGGATGCGGGAGAAGCCGGGCGATGTCGCTGCGACGCTGATCCCTTCGGTCGGCTGTCCGATGGGCTGCAACTTCTGCTCGACGTCGGCGATGTTCGGCGGCAAGGGGAAGTTCATCAATTTTTACGAGACCGGGGACGAGCTGTTCGAGGTGATGTGCGGGATCGAACACGACATGAAGGTCCATTCGTTTTTTGCGATGGATGAGAATTTTCTCCTGCATAAAAAGCGGGCACTCCGGCTGCTCGAGCTCATGGAGGCGAATAACAAGAGCTGGTCGCTTTACGTGTTCAGCTCCGCAAACGTGCTCCGATCCTACACGATCGACCAGCTCGTGCGGCTTGGGATCTCGTGGGTCTGGATGGGGCTCGAGGGGAAGAAGAGCCAATACCAGAAGCTGGCCGGAGCGGATACCCACGAACTCGTGCGCGAGCTTCAGTCGCACGGGATCAGCATCCTCGGCTCGACGATCATCGGCCTCGAGGAACACACCCCAGAGAACATGCCCGACGCGATCGAGCACGCGGTGACGCACGACACGGAGTTCCACCAGTTCATGCTCTACACCCCGGTCCCGGGCACCCCGCTCTTCGAGGAGCACCGCGCGAGCGGCACGCTGGTGGACCCGGAATGCCTCGATCCCGCCGACATTCACGGACAGCTCAAATTCGCGCACCGGCATCCGCACATCCCGCCGGGCATGGAGACGGAAATGCTGCGCAACGCGTTCGCACGCGACTTTGAAGTCAACGGCCCGAGCATCATGCGCATGGCGCGCACGACGCTGCGCGGATGGAAAACCTACGGCAAGCACCGCGATGCGAGGATCCGGCGGCGGTTCCGCCGCGAGGGCACCCCGTTGAAATTCCAATACGCCGCCGTCCTCTGGGCGACTAGGCGGTGGTATCGCAAGGATCCCGTGATGCACCGGAAGGTTGACGCCCTCCTCAAAGAGCTGATCAAGGAATTTGGCCCAGCCTCGAAGGTCGCCGCCAGCGTCGGCGGACGGATCGTCTATAAAAAGCTGAAGGCCGAGGCCGCATGCCCGTCGCCCGATAGCGCCGAGCCGCCGACATTCTACGAGCGCTCGAAAGGAAACTCCGCGATGGGTGGCGGAAAATCCGCGAACTGCCCGTGCGCGACCGTGTAGGATTTTTTCCGTGCGCACGCCGCGATCCGCCAGATCCATGCCGGGCACACGCTGACGTGAAGGAAACAAGGTGACCCAGGAAAAAACGGGGAGTGCCAGGGGCAATCGGAGCACAAGGAACACGAGCGGCCCGCCCGACGCTGTCAGGATCCGTGGCATGGGCATCCTGCCCATGCGTGGTATGCCACCTTTTACACTTTTCTGCGCACTTCTCTGCGCGGTGCTCACGGGATGCGGGCGCGGGCGACAGGGAAATTACGAGGGCTACGTGAACGCGGATTACGTGCTGGTCTCCTCGCCGGCCGCCGGTCGCCTGGCCAGCCTGCGGGTTGCGCGGGGGGCGCAGGTCAAGGCAGGCGCGGAACTCTTCGCGCTCGACCCGCAGCCGGAGATGGACGCGCTCGCCGGGGCAGAGGCGGATCTGGCTGCAGCGGAGGCGACGCTTGCGGATTTAAAAAAAGGCGCGCGCCCGAGCGAGCTCGAGACGATCGCGCACCAGCAGAAGGCCGCGCTCGCGGCCCAGACCTACGCCGACGTTCAGCTCAAGCGCTCGAAGGATCTTTACCGCACGAAGGTCGTCGCGGCGGAAAATCTCAATCTTTACCAGAGCGCGGACATCGCGCTCATGGAGCTGGCCGCGTCGTTCGGCACCTCGCTCGAAACCGCGCGGCTCGGAGGACGTGACGACCAGATCGCCGCCGCCGCCGCGCAGGTGGA
>DYRS01000001.1:0-40357 GCA_020718585.1 Chthoniobacter flavus | reverse complement strand
GATGGGGCGAGCTGAAACCCGAGGACATCGGCCACATCTGCAACCTCCCACAAAATTGGTTTCGCCGAAACCGCTTGCGGTGGCCGCAGATGGCTCGGCGAGCCGTCCCTGCCAGCACGGATTGGTCATCCCTTTTCTTGACCCCTCAACCCCGCGTGGCAGACTCGCAGCAAGTCGGCAACCCAACTCACCCACATGGATCTCAAAGAAATTCGCATGCTCATTGACCTGATGAAAAAGAACGGAATCTCCGTCTTCAAAATGGAACGGGAAGGATTCAAAATCACGATGAAGACCGGCTCCGGGCACGTCTCGTTCACTGGTTCGGCACCGTCCCAGGTGCTGCCCGCGCCAGTTGCCGCAGTCACCCCGGTTCAGGAATCCGCGCAGGCGGCACCGGTCGGGATCGAGATCAAGTCGCCGATGGTCGGCACATTCTACGGATCGTCTTCGCCCGAGGCGGCCCCGTTTGTGAGCGTCGGGCAGGAGATCACCCCGGACACCGTGGTGTGCATCATTGAGGCGATGAAGGTGATGAACGAGATCAAGGCCGAGGTCGCGGGCACGGTCGTCGAGGTCTGCGCGGAAAATGGCAAGCCGGTCCAGTTTGCTCAGACGCTCTACCGCCTGAAATAGTCCATGTTCAAAAAAATCCTGATCGCCAACCGGGGCGAGATCGCGCTGCGCATCATCCGAGCCTGCAAGGAACTCGGCGTCCAGTCGGTCGCGGTTTACTCGGAGCCGGATCTCGACAGCCTCCACGTCCAGCTCGCTGACGAGGCGATCTGCATCGGCCCGGCTGCCAGCTCGGCGAGCTACCTCAAAATCGACCGGATCATCAGCGCGGCCGAGATCGCGGATGTGGATGCGATCCACCCCGGCTACGGGTTCCTGGCCGAGAACGCGCACTTCGCGGAGGTCTGCACGAGCTGCAACATCAAGTTCATCGGGCCGTCTGCGAAGGCGATCCGCCTGATGGGCGACAAAAATTCCGCGCGCGAGTGCGCGAGGAATGCGGGGGTTCCGATCTCGCCGGGCAGCGACGGGATTGTGGATTCCGAGGCGGAGGCGATCAAGATCGCGCGCCGGATCGGGTATCCGGTGATGATCAAGGCGGTGGCCGGGGGCGGCGGGCGCGGGATGCGGGTCGCCAGCAACGAGGGCAGTCTTGTCCAAGGGTTTCATGCGGCGCGCATGGAGGCCGAGAAGGCGTTCGGCAACGGCGAGGTCTATATCGAAAAGTTTATCGTCAACCCGCACCACATCGAATTCCAAGTCTTCGGCGACGAGCACGGACGGGTCGTCCACCTCGGCGAACGCGACTGCTCGCTCCAGCGCCGGAACCAAAAAATCGTCGAGGAATGCCCGTCCCCGCTCATGACCGCCGACCTTCGGAAAAAGATGGGCGAGGCCTCGATCCGGCTCTGCGAAAATGTCGGCTACGCAAACGCGGGGACGATCGAATACCTCGTAGATGGCGCCGGAAATTTCTACTTCATGGAGATGAACACCCGCATCCAGGTCGAGCATCCGATCACCGAGGAAGTCTATGGATGCGATCTCGTGAAGCAGCAGATCCAGGTCGCCAGCGGACAGCATCTCAGCGAGCACCTCGCCAATGCCATGCCGCGCCACCACGCGATCGAATGCCGGATCAATGCCGAGGATCCCGAAAAAAATTTCCAGCCCTGTCCGGGGAACATCGGCCTCTACTACGCGCCCGGCGGCCGCGGCGTGCGGATTGATTCCCATGCGTATGCCGGCTACCCGATCCCCCCACATTACGATTCGATGATCGCGAAGGTGATCGCCACCGCCTCGAGCCGCGAGGCATGCATCCGCCGGATGTCCCGCGCCCTCGGCGAATACATGATCACCGGCATCAAGACGACGATCCCATTCCAGCAGGCGATCATGCGGAACTCGGATTTCCGCAAGGGCAACTACCACACCGGATTCGTCGAGCAGATGCTCCGCGACGGCGTGCCGGTCGTCCGCTGACCGGCGCGGGCCGGACGCTAGAATTTCGGCGCACGCACGGTTCCGGCCTCGACGTCGTCGTGCCGGCGCTGGACGATCCGGCCTGCGATCTCGCGGATCATCTCCTCGAGAAGGAGCCTGAGGTGGCTGCCCCGCCGGAAATCCGAGGGCGCGATATTTTTCACCCGGTCGGCATGCGTGCAAAGCTGGTAGCATTTTTTGAAGCTCGCGCGAGTCGGGTCGTCGGGATTGTAAACCGCGATCGCGTGCCCGCCGTTGCGCCGCATCACCGTGAAGCACGGCACGTCGGTCGGACCGTCGCCGACGTAGATCATGTTCTGGAATGGGACCGGGCGGAGCTCGGGCGCCATGTGGTCGTTCACGTCCTCATCCATCTCAAGCATCCCCTTATTGATGCGGAACAGAAACTGCGTCTTTTGCGTGTGGCTGATCACCCGCTTCGGAAACGTGATTCGATCACGCTCGTCGGTCGCAAACTCACATCCGAAAATCCTCCGCACATACGGCGCAAGCCGCGAGCCGTCGAGCATCGCCTTGAGCCCGGACGACACGATGTAGTGCTCGACGCTGATCCCGTGGGCCGCGTGCTCGTCAGTGAGCAGTCCGGAGCGGAACTCCTCGAACATCTCCGGGAGGCCCTTGTAAAATGTGAGGTTTCCGCCGAGCTCGTGCAGGCGTGCGTTTGTCGGACGATCCATCTCGAGGCAGTCGAGGAGCACCTTCATGTAGGCGAGCTCGTTGTCGAACCCCTGTTCCCTCACGAGATCGGCGCAGCGCTGCCAGAAATTAGTGGGGTTGATTCCAAACGCGGGGAACAGCGCCTCGTCCTGCATGTAGGTCGGCGCCAGCGTCTGGTCGTAGTCGTAAATGATCGAGATCGTGTTCTGCGGCATGGCCATCCCCACATCGCTGCACCCATCCCCGCGCCGTGGCGATCAAAAAATCTTATTAAGTGCTGATAAGTGGAGAGTAAGGCAAAAAGATTGAACAAAGATTTTGCCAAGCGCTGAAGTAAAACGCATGGGAAAACAGAAAAGTCAGCATCGGAGTTCAGACAACAAACGCACCTCAACCTGCGACTTCTTGGAGCACCTCAATGCCAAAAATCACAGGCGCGCATTCGACCTCGTCACCTCCAAGGCCCCTTCCGTATGGAAAATTTAGAAAAAATCAGCCCTACATCACAACGTTTTGTCGAAAAAGGGGGGGATGGACAGCATCCTGCATCGGGGATTAGTCTTCCTTCCAATATGAACCCATCCATGAATATCCCATCCTGCCTCGGCGATCACGCGGAATACCTTCTCGGCCACACATGCACGACCGTCCCCAAAGATCTGCTTCACCTGCCCGGACCGGATTTTGTGGACCGCGTTTTTGCGGCGACCGACAGAAATCAGCGGGTGCTCAACAACCTGAACTGGATGTATCGCTCCGGCCGGCTTGCGGGGACCGGGTATCTTTCGATCCTGCCGGTGGACCAGGGGATCGAGCATTCGGCGGGTGCGAGCTTCGCGAAGAACCCGCTTTATTTTGATCCGGAAAACATCGTGAAGCTGGCGATCGAGGGCGGGTGCAATGCCGTCGCCTCGACGTTCGGCGTCCTGGGTGCGGTCTCGCGGAAATACGCGCACAAGATCCCGTTCCTCGTGAAGTTCAACCACAACGAGCTCCTCACCTACCCGAACAACGCGCGTGAGATCATGTTCGGAAAAATCCGCACCGCCTACGACATGGGTGCGGCAGCGGTCGGGGCGACGATTTATTTTGGGTCGGACGACGCCTCGCGCGAGATCGTCGAGGTCGCCGAGGCGTTTGCTCTCGCCCATGAGCTCGGCATGGCAACCGTCCTCTGGTGCTACCTCCGCAACTCTGCGTTCAACATCAAAGGCGACAAGGATTACCACGTCTCGGCCGACCTCACCGGGCAGGCGAACCACCTCGGCTGCACGATCCAGGCCGACATCATCAAGCAGAAGCTCCCGGAAAACAACGGCGGCTTCAAGGCACTCAACACCGGATCCTCAAGCTACGGCAAGCTCGACGAGCGGATCTATTCCGAACTCACGTCCGACCACCCGATCGACCTCTGCCGCTACCAGGTCGCGAACTGCTACCTCGGCCGCGCCGGCCTCATCAACAGCGGCGGGGCGTCGGGCAAGCGCGACCTCGAGGACGCGGTATTCACCGCCGTCGTCAACAAGCGCGCCGGCGGCACCGGGCTCATCTGCGGACGCAAGGCATTCCAGCGCCCGATGCACGAAGGGGCCGCACTCATCCACGCGATCCAGGACGTCTATCTTTCCCCGGAAGTTACGATCGCGTAGGGCGACGACTCAGGATCTCTGAGTCTTTGGATTCCTCGACATCCTCGCGGTGGAACACGGGCAGGGGTGACCGAGCCGGCGTCTCGTATTTTTCCAGGGTCCTGTTTGACGGCATCCCCGGCCCGGTGTAAGAATCGTCGCCGTGTGGCGACCGTTTGGGCTGAGTCCGGTCGAAGGCAACCCACAATATCCGAGCGAACAAATGATCTCACCGGGCGAACGCAAGCTGGAAAAAGCCGCAGAGGAACTGTCCGAGCACTCGCGCCGGAAGTCCGACGATCCGATCACGATTTTCAAGGGGTTTCGCAAGGTCGAGGAGCAGCGGCTGAAAATGTGGCACAACGCGGGCGGGGGCGGACGCGAGGTCGCGCGCCAGCGGTCCGAGCTGGTGGACATCCTGTTCCGCGAGCTGTTCGGCGGGGTGGTGGCCTCGGTGTTGCCTAAGGGGCTCGACGGTCGGCTCTGCATCGCGGCGTTCGGCGGGTATGGGAGGCGCGAGCTCACCCCGTTCAGCGATGTGGACATCTTTTTTCTGCAGGATTGTGCGAAGCAGGACAAGGAGGTCGAGGAAATCATCCGGCGGACGCTGGTCGCGCTTTGGGATCTGGGGTTCAAGGTCGGGCATGCGACGCGCACGATCTCCGAGGCGGTCGCGAAGGCGAACGAGGACATGATCACGAAGACCTCGATGCTTGAGTCCCGGTTCCTTGCCGGCGAGCGCGAGATTTTTCACCGGTTCAAGGAGCGGTTTCAGGACGAGTGCGTGCGCGGGCGCGAGGACGAATACGTCCGCTGGCGGCTCGCCAACCAAGCCGAGCTGAGGGTCAAGCACGGCTCGACGGTTTTCCTGCAGGAGCCGAACGTGAAAAACGGGATCGGCGGGCTGCGCGATTACCAGAGCCTCCTCTGGATCGCGCACTTCCGGCTCGGGATGATGACGACCGCGAAGCTTGTTGAGGCGAAGATTTTGCGCGACTCCGAGCGTCGGCTGCTTGATCGGGGCTACGACTTCCTTCTGCGCACGCGCACCCAGATGCACTACCTGAACGACCGGGCGGCGGACAACCTCACGCTCCAGCTCCAGGGCCGAGTCGCGGTCGCGTTTGGCTACGGGCAGAAAAACATCCTCCGCAAAGTCGAGGCGTTCATGCGGGACTTTTACAGCCACACTCGGAACATCCACCTTGTCAGCGAGTCCGGCTTGGAGCGGATGCATGCGGTTCCGGAGAAGAAGCCGACCGGGCTGCTCGCGATGCTTCGTCGGCGTCCGAAGGTGGAAAAATTCGACGGCTTCATTGCGCGGCAGGGGAAGCTCGAGCCGGAATCGCGGGAGATTTTCAAAGACGACCCGTATCGGATGCTGCGGGCGTTTCATCACGCGCAGGTCCGCCAACTCGACTTCCACCCTGAGCTGAGCGATCTGGTCCGGCGCAGGCTGCCGCTGGTGGACCGGACGTTCCAATACGCGCGCTCCGCCCGCGAGACGTTTTTCGCGATCCTTGCCCGGAAGGGCGAGGTCGGTCGGGTGCTGAGGCTCATGCACAACCTCGGGTTTCTTGGAAAATACCTGCCGGAGTTCGGGGAGCTCGACTGCCTGGTCCAGCACGAATTCTACCACCGCTACACGGCCGATGAGCACACGCTTGTGTGCATCGAAAAGCTCGATTCGACGCTCTTTGCGGAGTCCGACCGGCTGCGCGGATACCGCCAGATTTTTCAAAAGGTCGAGGATCCTGCGATCCTCTACCTCGCCCTCCTTCTCCACGACACCGGCAAGGCCGCAAACGAGCGCAACCACGAGGAGGCGGGCACGCTGCTCGCCCACAAGGTCACCCGCAGGCTCCAGCTCTCGCCCGAGCGCCGCCGGATGCTCATCACGCTCGTCAACTCGCACTACGTCCTCTCGAAAATGGCGCAGACCCGGAACCTCGAGGACCAGGCGACGATCGAGGAATTCTCCCGCGTCGTCGGCAACCGGCTCAACCTCGACGCGCTCATGCTCGTCACCCTCGCCGATGGCATGGGCACCAGCGACCAGAACTGGTCGGACTGGAAGGAGGGGCTGGTGTGGACGCTTTACCGCCGGACCGGGCAATTCCTCGATGGCGGTCCGGTCGCCGCCGAGGAGCTCCGAAAAAACCGCGAGGAGCAGCACCAGAACGTCCTCCGCAAGCTCGGCCGCGAGTTTGCCGACGAGGTCGAGGCCCACTTCCAGTTTCTTCCCGAGCGGTATTTTCAGATGTTCGGGCCGGACGACATCGCCGCGCACCTCCGGCTGTTCCGCGCGTTTTTTGAGAACCAGGGGAGGGACGACACGAGCGCGTGGGTGCCGGTCTTCCGATGGGTGCCACGGCCCGACCAAGGTCACAGCGAGGTCTGGGTCTGCGGGTGGGACCGTCCGCGCCTGCTTGAGCGGATCGCCGGAGCGTTCCTCTCCGCCCAGATCAACATCCTCAGCGCCGACATCTTCACCCGCGGCGACAACCTCGCGCTCGACATCTTCCGCGTCGGCAGCACCCGCCATGAGCCGGTGGAAAATCCGAAGGACATCGCGCGCGTCGAGGCGAGGCTCGCCGAGTCGCTGGCCGTCGAGGAATTTGACTTCACCCCACTGATCAACAAGGACGCCCGGCTGAAGCGCTACGCGATCTCGCAGGAGTTCGATCTGCCCACCCGGATCACCGTGGACAACTCGTCGCACCCGATTTACACGCTGGTGGACATCCAGACCCCCGACCGGCTCGGGCTCCTCTACGACCTCCTGCGGGCGATGGGCGCGGCCGGGCTGATCATCGAGCTCTCGCGGATCACGACCGAGATGGACGTCGCGATGGACTCGTTTTACATCCACAGCAAGGACGGGCAGAAAATCTCCGATCCGGCAGCCATCAAGCGGCTCCAGCGGCTCCTCCAGCGCGCGGCGGTGCGGCCGGAGTGACGGGCGCAGGCTTTCGTGATATACCCTGCGCCATGAAATCCGACCCGCTGCTCAAGGCTCTGAAGAAGACGTTCGGCTACGGCGAGTTCCGGCCGCTCCAGCGCGAGATCATTGAGACGTCGCTGGCCGGGCGGGACACATTTGCGCTGCTCCCGACCGGCGGCGGGAAGTCGCTCTGCTTCCAGCTCCCGGCACTCGTGCGCGACGGGCTCACGGTCGTCGTGTCCCCGCTCATCGCGCTGATGAAGGACCAGGTGGACCAGCTCGAGGCGGCGGGCGTGGCGGCCACTTTTTTGAATTCCTCGCTGAAGGCCTCGGAGGCGAAAGCCCGGATGCGCGGGCTGCACGAGGGAAGCTACCGCCTGCTCTACGCCGCGCCCGAGCGGCTGATGCTCGACAACTGGCAGGAAAACCTCCGCGCGTGGAACGTCTCGGCGGTCGCGATTGACGAGGCGCACTGCATCTCCGAGTGGGGGCACGACTTCCGTCCGGAATACCGCCAGCTCTCTCGCCTGCGCGCGCTCCTGCCGGGCGTGCCGTTCACCGCTCTCACGGCGACCGCGACCGAGCGCGTGCGCGAGGACATCGTCCGCCACCTCCACCTCGACAACCCGGCGGTCTTCGTCGCGAGCTTCAACCGCCCGAACCTCTCGTATCGCGTGATCCCGAAGGACCAGGGGTCGAAGCAGATCGCCGAGTTTGTGCGGAAGCGTCCGGCCGACAGCGGGATCGTCTATTGCGCGACGCGCGCGACGGCCGACCGGCTCGCCGAGGCACTCAGCAGCCGGGGGTTTCCGGCGAAGCCGTATCACGCCGGGCTCACGGCCGGCGAGCGGGCGTCGCACCAGGACCTCTTCCTCCGCGACGAGGTGCGGATCATCTGCGCGACGATCGCGTTCGGCATGGGGATCAACAAGCCGAACGTCCGCTGGGTGATCCACCACGACCTCCCGAAAAATATCGAGGGCTACTACCAGGAGACCGGGCGGGCCGGGCGCGACGGGCTGCCGGGCGACTGCCTTCTCCTCTTCAGCGCGGGCGACGCCGCAAAGCAGACGCATTTTATCGAGGAGATGCGCAGCGCGAAGGAGCAGGAGATCGCGCGCCGCCAGCTCCGCCAGATGATGCACTACGCGGAATGCCCGGCCTGCCGACGCCGCGAGCTGCTTGCCTATTTCGGCGAGGATTACCCGGCGCCGACGTGCGACGCCTGCGACAACTGCCTGGTGCCCCGCGAGTCCTACAACGCGACAACCCATGTCCAGAAGCTTCTCTCCTGCGTGTATCGCGTGCGCGAGGGCGGGAGGTTCGGAGTCGGGCTCAACCACCTCATCGAAATCCTCACCGGGGCGGATACCGAAAAAATCCGGAGGTGGAACCACAACCGGCTCAGCACGTATGGGGTCGGACGCGAGCTCGGACGTCCGGAGTGGGCGTCGGTCGGTCGCGAACTCCTCCGCATGGGCCTGCTCGAGCAGGAGAAGGGCGAGTTCCCGACGATCGCCCTGACCGCCGAGGGGCTCGAAACCCTGCGCACTAGGCGGATCGTCATGCTCACCAAACCGATGGAGACGAAGCGCGCGCCGGTGACCCGCGCCGGAGAAATCGCCTGCGACGAGACGCTCTTCGACCGCCTCCGCAAGCTCCGCAAACGCCTCGCCGACGAGCGCGGGGTCCCCGCCTACGTCATCTTTGGCGACACCACGCTCCGCCAGATGGCCCGCGAATACCCGGCCTCCGCCGACGCCCTCCGCGCGATCAGCGGGATCGGAGAAAAGAAGCTCGAGGAGTTCGGAGAGGCGTTCGCAGCCGAGGTCGCCGACTACCTCCGCACGTATCCAAAGGTCGCATTTTCACCCGGAAAAATCTGATGATGAAAATTCCCCAAGCATCCGGGCTGATTGTCGCGGCCGGCTCCAGCCGCCGGATGGGATTTGACAAGATCGTGGCACCGCTGGCCGGGCGCACGGTTCTCGCCTGGTCGCTCGCCGCATTCCAAGACTGCCCGGAGATCGGCCCGTGCGCGCTCGTGTGCGCGGTCGACCGCATCTCCGAGTTCCAGGCGGTCGCCGCGCCGTTCAAAAAATTCCGGGCGGTCGTTGCCGGTGGTCCCGAGCGTTCGGATTCCGTCCTCAACGGCCTGGCCGCGCTCGAGGAGTTTTCCCCGAACCTCGTTGCCGTGCATGATGCCGCGCGCCCGCTGGCGACCCCGGCCCTGATCTCCGCAGTTGTCTCCGCCGCCGCCCAATGGGGTGCCGCCGCCGCCGCCACCCCGGTGAGCGATTCGATCCACCGCGCCGATGCCGGCGGACGCCTTGAAGAGACCGTTTCGCGCACACGGCTGTGGGCGATGGAGACCCCGCAGGCGGCCGGGTTCGCCGACCTCCGACGCGCGATCGTGTCGGAAAAATCTGCCAGCCGGGTCCTCACCGACGAGGTCGCCGCGCTCATCGCCGCAGAAATTCTCCCGCACCCCGTCTCACACCCCGGCCTCAACTTCAAGATCACTTACCCGAGGGATCTTGTCCTCGCTGAAGCAGTGCTGACCTCGGCAACGCGCTGATTTTTCGCGCAAAGGAGCTTAGCAGAAATAACATGATACAAGATGCGCCGGAATTTTTCCGCCAGCCAAGGCGCGACGAAGGAGCATAGCCAAAGCCTCTGTGACTGAGGAGCAACGCAGGATGGCGGAAAAGGAACCAGCAGATTGTATCATGTTATTTCTGCGCGGCGACAAAGTGGCATTCGCCTAAGAAAGTGCCGGAGCTCTGACATGCGCTGGCTGCCCGAGCCAACCAGGGTTCTTTGGTCTGGAGGGAATTTTCGACCATCCACCAATGATCGAGGTTGAGGCTTGCACTGGCGGGTTGGAATCTGGGATTGATGGAGGAGAAATGGACCCTCGCATGCTTTCTCCCGAGCTTCGCCCGATCGCCGCGAAGGCGTCCGACGGAGCGAGGATTTCCGAAGCCGACGCGCTCACCCTTTACCTCAGCCGAGATCTCAATGGGATCGGCATGATCGCCGACGGCGTCCGCGAGAGGATCAACGGAAACGTGGCGACCTACATTCACAACCGCTACATCAACTACTCGAACATCTGCATCCTCTCGTGCGAGTTCTGCGCGTTCGGCGCAAAAAAGCGTGATGCGCACGCGTTCGAACTGGGGGTGCCGGAGATTGTTGCGTCGGTCCGCGACTCGCTGGCGTCGGGCATCACAGAGATCCACATGGTGGGCGGGCTGCACCCCTCGCTTCCCGGTGAGTGGTATATCGACCTCTTGGACGCCCTGCGCGCGCTCGATCCCTCCCTTGTCATCAAGGCGTTCACTGCGGTCGAAATCCGCCATCTCGCCGAACGGGTCTTCCGGCTGCCCGTCCGCGAAACCCTCACCCTCCTGCGCGAACACGGGCTCGGGGCGATCACCGGCGGCGGCGCGGAAATTTTTGATCCGGAAATCCGTGACCGGATCTGCCGTGGCAAGGAAACGGCTGAGGAGTGGGCGGACGTCCACCGCACATGGCACCGGCTGGGCGAACACAGCACCTGCACGATGCTCTACGGCCATGTCGAATCTGCGGAGCATCGGGTGGACCACCTGCGGCGGCTTCGAGATCTCCAGGACGAAACCGGCGGGTTCACCGGCTTTGTGCCGTTTGCATTCGAGCCCGACGGCGCGCGCCCGGCACTGCGCGGGATCCCGCACGCGACCGCCCATGAGCAGCTCCGCAACCTCGCTGTCGCTAGGATCTTCCTCGACAATATCCCCCACATCACCGGCTACTGGGTCAGCCTCGGACTTCCGCTCGCACAGATCTCGCTCGCGTTCGGAGTGGATGACCTCCACGGGACGATCGCCGATGAAAAGATTTTTCATATGGCCGGTGCCTGCACCCCGGTCGGGCAGACGTCGGCAAGCTTGGAAAAGGCGATCCGCGAGGCCGGTCGCGTGCCGACCCGGCGCGACAGCTTCTACCGCCGGATCAGCGGCGGCACATGAGTTCCGGATGCCTTCGGGATTTTCGATGAGTGCTCCGCGCATCGGCTGCGTGCCCTATCTCAACGCCCGTCCGCTCGTTCGCGGGCTCAGGGTGGAACTGGCGACACCCGCCGTGCTGGCCGCACGATTCGCGGCCGGTCGCTACGAGGCAGCACTCCTGCCGGTCTATGAAATCCTCCGCTTGCGGCGGCCGCGCGTGGCGGACGGCTTCGGGATCTGCTCGCTCGGGCCGGTGAGAAGCGTCGTCGTTGCACACCGCCAACCGCTCGACCGCGTGCCAGAAATCGTCCTCGACCCGGCCTCCCGCACTTCGGAGAACCTCCTTCGCGTGCTTCTGGCGATGCGCTTCGGGCTCTCGCCCCAGCTTGTGGACTCCTCGCCCGACCCGCTGGCCGCGCGCCTGATCATCGGGGATCCCGCGATCAATTTTCAGAAGGGCATGGATCCTGCCTGGCACATCCTCGACCTCGGGCGGGAATGGACCGATTGGACCTGCCTGCCATTCGTCTTTGCCGCATGGGTGCTGGGCGAAAGCGCCCCGAAGGAAACCCCGGATATCCTCCGCGCGGCAGCCTGCGCAGGGCTTGCAGCCCGCGAAGAAATCGCCTCGGGCGAACCCGACCCAGTAGCCGCCCTCGATTACCTGACCCTCGCGATCCGCCACCCACTTTGCGGCCCCGAAAAAATTGCGATTCAAAAATTCCGCACCCTCCTTCTCTCATGCGGCCTGCTGCCCGCCAATGCGGGCGACCAGGAATTCACCTGGGTGTGATGAGATGCGGGGGCCGCTTTTTCATGAAATTCGCCTGTTGTCCGCGCTTGCTCCGTGGTGAGATAAATGGATGTCCCGCATCGCCATCATCATCCCCGCACGTTGGGGCTCCACCCGGTTTCCGGGCAAGCCGCTTTACCCGCTCGCCGGCAAGCCGCTCGTGCGGCATGTGTGGGAACGATGCCTGCGGGTGAGAGGGGTGGACCGAGTGATCGTCGCCACCGACGACACCCGGATTCTCGAGGCCGCCTTCGAGTTTGGCGCGGAGGTCGCGCTGACCTCGGCGAAGCATCCGAGCGGCACCGACCGGCTCGCGGAGGTCGCAAAAAACCTGCCGGGCGTGGGGATCATCCTGAACGTGCAGGGCGACGAGCCGTTCCTCGATCCCCGACTTGCAGAGCGCGTGATCGCGGCACTTCAGGATAATCCGCTCGCGGCGATGTCCACCGCTGCATGCCCGCTTGACCCTCAGGATCTCGACAACCCGAACTGCGTGAAGGTCGTCACCGACCTCGCCGGGTGCGCGCTGTATTTTTCCCGCTGCCCGATCCCGTGCGACCGCGACGGGGATGCGCGCCCGCCGCGGTTCCGCCACATCGGAATCTACGCGTATCGCCGAAAATTCCTTCTCGAGCTCGTCGCCCGCCGCCAGTCGCCTCTCGAAAAATCCGAGAAGCTCGAGCAGCTCCGCGCGCTCGAGATCGGCGCGAAGATCCGGGTTGTCCTGGCGAAGTCCGGCGGTCCGGGAGTGGATACCCCGGCGGATGCGGCGGCGGCGGAGCAGGCGATGCTTTCCGGCACTACGTCCGGCGCATCGTCGTGTCGCGCAAAAACTTCGCGGCATCGGGCTCCGGGTAATCGAGCGTGAAGTGGAGCCCTCGGCTCTCCTTCCGGCTGAGCGCGCAATCCACGACGAGCGAGGCGACGGTGACGAGGTTGCGGAGCTCGAGGAGGTCGGTTGTGATCTTGAAGTTCCAGTAGAATTCCTGGACTTCGGCGTGGAGGTTTCGCAGCCGTGTGGCCGCCCGCTGGAGCCGTTTGTCCGTGCGGACGATCCCGACGTAGTCCCACATGAGTCGGCGGATCTCCTCCCAGTTGTGCGAGATCACGACCATCTCGTCCACATCGGTCACCTGCCCGGGAAGCCACTCCGGGAGGTTGAATGCGACGCGGGGTGGACGGTTCCGCGCGGATTTTTCGAATGCGTTATGGGCGAGGACGAGGCCTTCGAGGAGCGAGTTGCTGGCGAGGCGGTTTGCGCCGTGGAGTCCGGTGCATGCGACCTCGCCGATGGCAAAGAGCCCGCGGAGCGACGCCTCGCCGTTGAGGTCGGTCTTGACTCCGCCGCATTGGTAGTGGGCGGCCGGAACGACCGGGATCGGCTGCCGGGTGATGTCGATTCCGCTTTTCAGGCAGGTTTCGTAGATGTTCGGAAACCGGGATTTCACGAAGTCGGCCGGCTTGCCGGTGATGTCGAGGAATACGCACTTGCTCCCGCTGCGCTTCATCTCGGCGTCGATCGCACGGGCGACGATGTCGCGCGGCGCGAGTTCCCGCTGCGGGTTGTGCCGCTCCATGAACCGGCGTCCGCGCGCGTCGAGCAGCACACCGCCCTCGCCGCGCACCGCTTCGGAAATCAAAAACGACTTCACCTTGGGATGGAAAAGGCAGGTCGGGTGGAACTGGATAAACTCCATGTTCGCGATCGTCGCGCCCGCGCGCCATGCCAGCGCGACCCCGTCGCCGGTCGCGACATCCGGGTTTGTCGTGTAAAGATAGACTTTTCCGCATCCGCCGGTTGCGAGCACGTTGACATCGCTGCGGAGGGTTTCGACCTCGCCGGTTGCCTCGTCGAGCACATAGACCCCGACGCAACTGTTCTCCATCGCGTAGCCAAGCTTGCCGGTGGTGATGAAATCCACGGCCATGTGGTTTTCCATGACCTCGATCCGCGGGTGGTCGGCGACCTGCTCGAGAAGCGTACGCTCGATTTCCATGCCGGTCGAATCTCGAAAATGCAGAACCCGCCGCTTCGAGTGCCCGCCCTCCCGTCCGAGGTCGAGCTCGGTGTCGCCGTTCGGCGCGCCGCGCCGATCAAAATGCATCCCCATCGCCGTCAGCTCGGCGATCCGCGCCGGCCCTTCGGTGACGATCGTGCGGACGGCGTCCTCGTGGCAGAGCCCGGCGCCGGCCGCCAGAGTGTCGGCAATGTGCAGGTCAAACGTGTCCTCCTCGCTGGTCACGCAGGCGATCCCGCCTTGCGCCCATGCGGTGTTCGAGTCCGCCAGCCCGCGCTTCGTGACCACGGCGACGCTGCCTTTTTCTGCGGCCTTCAGCGCAAAACTTAGGCCCGCAATGCCGCTGCCGATCACCACGTAATCAAATTCTCTCATGTCCGTGGGGGGAGTGGGATGTTGTCAATCAACCGGGTTCCGCCGATAAAAACCGCCGCAAGAAGACGTCCGGGCATCCTCCGGCTTTTCAGCGGCGCGAGGGAATCTGCGTCAACCGCTTCGACATAATCCACCCGCGCAAAAGGGATTCCCGCAAAAGCCCGACCGACCGTCGCCACGACCGCTGCGGAAGATTTTTTTTCAGCCCCAGCCCGCATCCCCGCGTAAATCATCGGTGCCGCCGCCCGCTCGGCCGCGCTCAGGTAGCCGTTCCGTGAGCTCGCAGCGAGGCCGTCCGGCTCGCGCACCGTCGGATGCCCGACGATCCCTACCGGAAAATCCAGATCGCGGACCATGCGTCGGATGATCGCGAGCTGCTGCCAATCCTTCTCGCCGAAGACCGCGTGCGTCGGCTGCACGATGTTGAACAGCTTCGCAACAACCGTGCAGACCCCGCGAAAATGACCCGGACGCGACTGCCCGCAAAGCGTGGCCGAAAGGGTGGATTCCTCGACGACAACCGAGTGCTCGGGGGAATATATCTCTCCGGCGGACGGCACAAAAATCGCGTCAGCACCGGACGTCCGGCAGACGTCCGCATCGCGGTACCACGGCCTCGGGTAGGCTGAGAAATCTTCGTTCGGTCCGAACTGTGTTGGGTTTACGAATATCGAGACCGCAACCGATCCGCCGCGACCGGCCAGTTTGCGCGCGGAACGAATCAATGCCGCATGCCCGTGGTGCAGAGCTCCCATCGTTGGAACAAGCACCACGCGACCCGTGCGGATTTTGCGCCAATTCCGAAAGGCCGCAACAGACTTTGCGACCTTCATCTAGCGGGTGGATGCCACGGCTCTCCGGTCTAGCGTGACGAGGACTCCTTCTTGGAGGCTTTGTCGGGCTTTTGCTTCGAGGACTTGGGTGCGGCGGTCGGTGCGGCGGTCGGTGCGGCGGTCGGTGCGGCCTCGGGAGCAAGTGGGGTGGCGGAGGTCTGCGGGACGGGTGCGTTGAGCAGGGTTTCCTGAATCGCTGTTTTGCCACCGGCCATCTTGGCGGTGAGGATCGAAAGCACGAGCGTGAGCGCGAAGAACGAAACCGCAAGCCACGAGGTGAATTTCACCAGCACGTTCGTCGTCTGCGCGCCGAACATGTTTTCCGTCATTCCCCCACCGAATGCGGCTCCAAGGCCCTCGCTGCGCGGGCGCTGCATCAGGACAACCAGCACGATGAAAAAACAGATCAGAACGTGCATCGTGATCAGAATCGGAAGGACAATAAACATGGCGGACCGCGCAGTCTAATCTGGAGAATGCGCTTGTAAAGCCGGAATCAAAAATATTTAAGGACCTAACCGGGCGCGTGCGGTTCGGTTGACATGGCGGAGACTTTTCAGTTGATTGGCACCGGCCTTGAGGTGTCGGCTCACCGGGGCAAAACGAATGTCAGCGAACAACAGAAACAATCGGACCCGCACCGCGCGGGCGGCTTCGGGCGTGCGCGCCCTCGCCGGTCGGATTCCGGCCTCGCCGGAAAGGCGTCCGCCGGGACGACCGGGATGACCGCATTCTTCTTTACGGCGGTCATTTTCGCGCTCTCCCTGCTGGCGCTGGGAAAATTCGGTCGCATGGGGGTGAGGAAGGAAACCTCGCATGCGGTCGCGATGATCCTGACGGCGGTTTTCACGCTACTGGTGCTGGGAGCGTGGGTTTTTGCGACATCGGGCGCGACGGTCGAGGACCGGATGCTGGTCCCGCTGATCCTTCCGAGCCTGGCGGAGGTCCTTGCCGCATTTCCAAGGCTTCACCTTGAACAGGGGCTTGTGCGCGGGGTGCTCGTCTCGTTCGGGCGCATCGCCATCGGGTTTGCGCTCGCCGCGATCGCGGCCGTTCCGCTCGGCGTCCTCATGGCGTCCTACCCGAAGGTCGCGGCATTTTTCAAGCCGCTCTCTGTGGCATCCGGGTATGTTCCGATCGTCGTTTTTATCCCGCTCTCGCTCGCGTGGTTCGGAGTCGGCGAGGCACAGAAGGTTGGTTTTCTTTTTATCGGCTGTTTCGTCGCGCTCCTGCCGGCAGTGATCTGATCGGTCGCCGACGCCGCAGAAAACCAGCGCATCCTCGCAAGCGAGCTGACCCGGCTCGATCACGAGATCCAGCTTCTCCGTGCCGACGCCATCGCCAACAAGAACAGCGAGTTCCTCTCCGCAAAAATCAACGCCAGCGTCGAGAGCCTTCAGAAGAGCAAGGCAATCCTCCAGACCATGAGCAACGTCGAGGAAATGGCGGTTGACGTCCCGGCCCGCGCATCCGGCCTCGCTTTCGTGACCACCCCGCCTCCCCTGCCGCAGGAAACCCCGGAATCCGCAAATTCCCACCGGCGGCGGGCGCGCACCTGATCAGGCTCACGCAACAACACCCCAACCGCCTGCAGATAACAAAAAAAAATCCCCGCGGAAACCTTGCGGCTCTTCGCGGGGATTTTCTTGTTTGCTGACGCTATGGGATTACAGGCGCGAGATGAGAAGCTCGCGCTGGAAGATCAGTTCTTTTGGAAGGTGACTGTAGAGCTTGATGAAGAGCTCGTCCTGCATGACGAGTTCGCGGTGCCACTCGGCGGTGTCGATCTTCATCACCTCGTCGAACTTCTCCGGGGTGATGTCTTTTTCGATCCCGCGCAGGTCGAGATCCTTGTATTCCGGGACCCAGCCGATCGAGGTTTCGACCGCAGGCGTGCCCCCCTGGCAGCGCTCGACGATCCACTTGAGGACGCGGGTGTTGTCGCCGAAGCCGGGCCACATGAACTTGCCCTCGGCACTCTTGCGGAACCAGTTGACGTGGAAAATCCGCGGCAGGTATTTGACCTCGTTGCGCATTTCGAGCCAGTGAGCGAAGTAGTCGCCCATGTTGTATCCACAGAACGGGAGCATCGCCATCGGGTCGCGGCGGACCTGGCCGACCGTTCCGGCTGCGGCGGCCGTCATTTCCGAGCCGACCGTCGCACCGAGATAGACCCCGTGGACCCAGTTGAACGACTGGAAGATGAGCGGCATCGTCGTCGCGCGGCGACCGCCGAACACCATCGCGCTCACGAGCACGCCGGCCGGGTTTTCCCAGTCGGGATCAATGATCGGGCAGTTGCGCGCGGGCGCTGCGAACCGGCTGTTCGGATGGCTTGAGAGCACCGGCTTGCCGTCGGCGTCCTTCGTCTCGGGCGTCCAGTCCTTGCCCTTCCAATCAACGAGGTGCTTGGGCTTCTCCTTGCTCATGCCCTCCCACCAGACGTCCCCGTCGTCGGTGAGCGCGACGTTCGTAAAGATCGTGTCGCACTTGATCGAATCCATCGCCATCGGGTTGCTGTCGTAGGCGGTTCCCGGCGCGACGCCGAAGAATCCGGCCTCCGGGTTGATTGCACGGAGGTGTCCGTCGGGCCCGGGCTTGATCCATGCAATGTCGTCGCCGACGCACGAGACTTCCCAGCCATCGTCCTTCATCTGCTTCGGCGGGATCAGCATCGCGAAATTGGTCTTCCCGCAGGCACTCGGGAACGCGGCGGTCACGTAGGTTTTGTTGCCCTTCGGATCCTTGACCCCGAGGATGAGCATGTGTTCGGCCATCCAGCCCTCATCGCGGGCCATCGCCGAGGCGATCCGGAGCGCGAAGCATTTTTTGCCGAGGAGCGCGTTGCCGCCGTAGCCGGAGCCGAAGCTCATGATCAGGCGGTCTTCCGGGAAATGCGTGATGTATGTGTTTGCAGGGTTGCACGGCCACGGGACATCCTTCGCGCCGGCTGCGATCGGCGAGCCAACCGAATGGAGGCACTTCACGTAGCTGCCGGTCTTGGCGATCTCCTCACTGACGCCCTTCCCCATGCGCGTCATGATGCGCATGCTGGCGACGACATACGCGCTGTCGGTGATCTCGATGCCATACTGTGCGATCGGCGAGCCGATCGGGCCCATGCTGAACGGGATTACATAGAGCGTGCGCCCGGCCATGCAGCCTTTGAAGAGACCGGTCATCTTCGCCTTCATCACATCGGGTGCCTCCCAGTTGTTCGTCGGGCCGGCATCCTTCTTCGCCTTCGAGCAGATGAACGTGCGCTCCTCGACGCGGGCGACATCGCGGACATCGCTGCGCACGAGGATCGAGTTCGGGCGGATTTTTTCGTTGAGCCAGCAGGCGGCACCCGAGGCGACGATCAGGTCGCGCATGTGCTTGTCCTCGGCCTGCGACCCGTCGCACCAGAAGATGGCGTCGGGCGTCGTCAGCGCGGCAATTTCTTCGACCCATGCGACGATGCATGGGTTGTTCGGTTTACAGGTTCCCAGTGTGGTGGTGTTGCTCATAAATGGTGGTAAATGCAGTATCAGGAACGATAATAATTTCAGAAATTTTTGAGGAGACAAGGAAAATGAGCGGGCGCATGACAAAAAATGGGGTTTGTGGGGCTCTTTTTTGACGGAAAAATCTCGTCATGCATACTACCTTGAGAGAACCGTTTTCTCCGGCAGCCTTCCAGCTTGAGTGGCGCCATTTTTGGCGCGCAGTTGCGACGCCTCACAAGGCCCGAAGCCCTTCGTTTAGACCGCAACAGTGGAATCCGTTTCTGTTCGTCGGGTTTTGCTGCTGGTTCCACAAATGGAATTGACCTGAGATATTCGCAGGACGCCACAGAGCATCTCGGTTCTTTAGCGGACATCTCGTTCTTCTTCGATGTCGCCAAAGCCGTCGCGCAGTCGACGAAATAGCGGCTCGGATGATCGGGTTATGGCGTCGGGAGCATCGGGGTGCGGGCAAGCGTTACGGCGAGATCGTTCTTTTTGAATGGCTTGGTGAGGAAATCGTCCATGCCCGCCTCGAGGCAGCGCTCGCGGTAGCCGGGGAGGACGTTCCCGGTGAGGGCGATGATCCTCACGCGCCCGGTGGCACCCGCCTCAAGGCGGCGGATCTCCCGCGTCGCCTCAAGCCCGTCCATCTTCGGCATCTGCATGTCCATCAGGATGGCAAAAAATTTTCCTGGCACGAAGGCATCGACCGTCTTGCGTCCGTCGGATGCGAATTCGACTTGGAAGCCGAGGATCTCGAGCATTTTTCCGGCGAGGACGCTGTTGACCCGGTCGTCTTCGGCGACGAGAACGAGGTCGCTGCGGGGAGGCGGCAGGGCTGCGCGGTCGGGCTCGGGATCAGATGCGAATGACGGCGCGTTCAAGGAGCTTTGGGATGCAGCCCCTTCAGGGCAGGGCTGCGCGCCATTGGAGTCAGATGTGGGAATGTTCGGCTGGGCGAGCGGGAGGCGGAGCGTGAACGTGCTGCCATTGCCGGGCGATGAGACGACGGAAATCTTCCCGTTCATCGCGATGGCGAGACGCTGGGAGATGGCGAGCCCGAGCCCGGAGCCCTCGAACCTCCTGCTGGTCGTCGAGTCTGCCTGGGTAAACGGCTTGAAAAGCATGCCGAGCGTCGGAGTGTCCATCCCAGGGCCGGTGTCGACGACCGAGAAATCCAAAAACTGCCCATTGTCGGCGAGGATAGGAGTGACGCGGAGGGTGACCGAGCCGCAGGAGGTAAATTTCACGGCGTTGCCGAGGAGGTTGATGAGGATCTGTCGGATCCGGCGGTCGTCGCCGATGATTTCGCGGGGGAGTCCGGCCGCAAATTCCCGATGGAATGCGATGTTCTTGTCGGCGGCGGCTTTGGTGATTGTCGCGCATGCGAATTCGACGAGGCTTTCGAGCACGACCGGTGCGGATTCCAGCCGTATGCTGCCTTTTTTGATGCTTGAGAAATCGAGGATATCGTTGACCACCTGGAGCAGGTGCTGTCCGCTGTTATTGATCGTTTGTACGAACTCCGACTGCTCGGGGTCGAGGGAGGTCTCTGAGAGGAGCTCCGCAAACCCCAGCACGCCATTGAGCGGGGTCCGGAGTTCGTGGCTCATCACGGCGAGGAATTCGCTCTTCGCCCGGTTCGCCGACTCCGCACGATCGAGCAGCTCGATCTGGTTTGCCTCCATCGCCTTGCGTTCCGTGATGTCGGTCTTCAGAGCGATGAAGTGGCCGATTTTCCCGTCGTCGTCGAGAACTGGCGAGATCGTCGCCGATTCCCAGTAGAGCGTGCCGTCCTTGCGCCGGTTGTGGAACTGGCCGCGCCAGGTCTGGCCGGACGTGATCGTCTCCCAGAGATCGCGGTAAAATTCCCGGCTTTGCTCGCCGGAATTGAGGACGCGCGGATTCTTTCCGACGGCCTCGGCGGCGGAATAGCCGGTGGATTTTTCAAATGCGGGGTTCACGTATTCGATGTCGCCGGCGGTGTCGGTGATGACGATCGTGTCCGCGCTCTGCTCGACCGCCGTGCGAAGGTTTTGCAGCTCCTCTATCACCCGCTTGCGCTCGTCCTTATGCGCGTAGGTGTCCATCGCGAAGCTGATGTTGTCGCACATCTCGACCAGCAGATTGCGCACATCCCTGTCGAACGCGCCGGTTTCTCCGCTGAAGAGCGTGAGCGCGCCAACCGGTTTTCCCTTGAGGCGAAGGGGGATCGCTGCGGAGGATTTCCAGCCGAAGAGCGCGCTGCGGTCTCGCCACGGGGCGGTGGAGGGGTCGTTCTCGAAGTCCTGGCACCAGACCGGGCGGTTCTCGCGGATCGCGGTGCCGGTGGGTCCGCGCCCAAGCGGCGATCCGGCATCCAGCAGGATCTCGACGCCCGCCAGGTAATGGGTTCCGACGCCATGCGAGGCCGCCTCGACGACCCGTCCGGTCGCCTCGTCGGCCATGCTGACGCACGCCATTTTCATGCCGCCGTGCTCGACCACATCTCGGCAGACTTTTGGGAAGAGCTCCCGCGCCTCCGCCGAATGGACGATGGCCTGGTTGCAATAGCTGATCGCCGCGTAGAATCTGGTCAGGCGCACGATTTTCGCCTCGGTGGCTTTCTTTGCCGTGATATCGCGGACGAAAACCACAAACATGCTGTCGGAGGTCCGGTGCTGCGCGCTGATTTCCACGTCCATCAGGCTGCCATCCTTGCGCCGGTGACGGGTCTCAAAACGCTCCTCTCCCTTCGCGATGATCGTCTCGATGTGCCGGGCGATGCTCCCGCTTGTCGCGGGGTCGTGCAGGTCGTCAACGCCCTTTTTTAGCAGCTCATCGGCCGGATAACCGGACATCCAGCAATAGGTGTCGTTGACCTCCACGATCCGCTTTTGCGAGTTCAAGAGCAGGAATCCGTCCATCGACGCCTGGAGGACGAGCCTGTGCCATTCCTGATCCTCGGTCCTCAGTGCTTCGGAGGCCACGAGGCGCCCTGCAATCACCGCTTGCCTCCGCCGATAAAAACAGACGAGAGATCCGGCCGTGAGCAGGATCATCAGCCCGACGATGAGCGTGATCGCGGACGCCCGGAATCGGGCTTCCGCGTAGATTTCCTCCTGGTACATCTTGGACACAAAGAATGCCGTTCTGTCGGGAGACTTGAAAAAGTCCGAAAACACGTTTCCTCCGTCGGTGATCGCCTCGAAGGCTTTGTGCTTTTCGCGCGTGATTTTCTGAACCTCGGCCCGATAATACCAAGCCCCGCCGATGCCCAAAGCGATCACGACCGCTAAAAATGCGGCTGCCGCGACAGCCCGTTCACGGTTGGGGAGACTTGGATTTTGCGGGCGCATCGTGATCCGGTACTTCCAAACGGAGTGGAGCTGAGGGGATTCGAACCCCTGACCCCCGCATTGCGAACGCGGTGCTCTACCAACTGAGCTACAACCCCGAGGAGCTCAAATCATGCCACTGTCGGAACCCGCTGGCAACCGGATATTTTTTCAACGAAATAGGCGGGCGCATGCCTGATAGGTAAGTTCCCGGGAGCCGCCTCGCCTGCAACTTTCGGGCGATACATCCGCGAGTTCCGGCTCTCGGAGACCGCCCAGTTGATCCAAGAGCCCGCGATCAAGGTGACCGATGTCGCCGAGTGCTGCGGGTTCGACTCGCTCGGCGGGTTCTCCCGCGCGTTCAAAACAGCGTTCGGAATCTCCCCAAAGGAATACAGCCGGATGGTCTGCCGGACGCACTGGCTCGACAACGGCTGACCAGTGGCACCGGAAATATCAGCGCGCTCGGCGGCTGGCTTTAACGAGCCCGCCTATTTGGGCGCAGCGGCTTGCGGAAGACGCCGCCGGCTGATACAGAATCCGGCATGTTGAGAGTCAGAGCATTCCAGGGGCTGAGCCCGAAACCCGAACTTGCGCCCGCCGTAGCCTGCGTGCCGTATGATGTCGTGAGCCGCGACGAGGCCGCCGCGCTGGCTGGCGGCAATCCCCACAGCCTGATGCATGTGGACCGCGCGGAGATCGATCTGCCGCCGGAGACCGATCCCTACTCGGGCATCGTCTATGACACCGCGAAAGGCAACCTCGCGAGACTCGTGTCCACTGGCGCGCTTGTCCGCGAGCCCGCGCCGGGGATCTTTCTTTACCGCCAGGAGATGAACGGCCACGCGCAGACTGGCGTGGCGGCGGTCTGCCACATTGACGACTACGAAAACGACGTGATCCGGAAGCACGAAAAGACCCGCAAAGACAAGGAGGACGACCGGACACGGCTGATCGGGACGCTCGGTGCGGATACCGGGCCGGTATTTCTGACCTACCGGGCGCGACCGGAGATTGATGCGATGATTGCCGCCCGGACCGAACTTCTGCCGGATGTGGACTTCGTTGCTCCCGACGGGATCAGGCATACGCTGTGGAGGATGCGGGAATCCGGTCCGCTCGAAGAGGCATTCGCGCGGGTTCCGCTCGCCTATGTCGCCGACGGCCACCACCGAAGCGCGAGCGCGGCCCGGGTCGGACGCGAACGCCGTGCGGCCAACCCGCATCACACAGGAAACGAAGATTACAACTGGTTCCTCTGCGTTCTGTTTCCCGACGACCAGCTCCGGATACTCCCCTACAACCGGGTGGTCGCGGACCTCAACGGGCACTCGCCGGAGGGATTTCTTGCGAGGGTTCGCGAAATTTTCGAGGTCTCCGAATCCGCGCCTGCCGGTCCGCTGGCACCCGGACGCGTGAGCATGTATTTCGGAGGTCGCTGGCTCGGTCTCACCCTGAGGCCCGACCCCGGAGCCGGCCCGGTCTCCCGGCTCGACGTAAGCGTGCTCCAGGACCGCCTGCTCGATCCCGTACTCGGGATTGACGACCCACGCACGAGCAAGCGAATTGATTTTGTGGGCGGCATCCGGGGCACGGCCGAGCTCGAAGCGCGGGTCGCCGGCGGACACGCCGCTGTCGCGTTTTCGATGTTTCCCGTGACCGTCGAACAGTTGATGAACATCGCGGACGCCGGCGAGATCATGCCCCCGAAAAGCACATGGTTCGAGCCCAAGCTCCGCTCCGGGCTTTTCATCCACACGTTCTGAAGAATGCGGTGATCGCTGGCGGCCGGATCAGCGGGGTCGCAGGAAATTATATTTCGCGATGCACCAGAGCGCACGGAAGCCGTCCTTCCAGGTGATTTTTTTCCCCTCCGCGTAGGTGCGCCCGCGGTAGGAGACCGCGACTTCGTAGATCCTCGCGCCCGACCTCGCGATCTTCGCGGTAATCTCGGGCTCGAACCCAAACCGGTTCTCCTCGATTTCGACCGACTGGATGAGCTCGCGCCGGAACATTTTGTAGCACGACTCCATGTCGGTGAGGTTGATATTTGTGGACATGTTCGAGAGGAGGGTCAGGAACCGGTTGCCGACGTAGTGCCAGAAATAGAGGACCCGGTGGGCGTCGGACCCCAGGAACCGCGATCCGAAAACTGCGTCCGCATGGTCGTTGAGGATCGGGTTGATGAGCCGCCGGTATTCGGTCGGGTCGTATTCCATGTCGGCGTCCTGGATCACGACGACCGGCGCGGTGCAGCGTGCGATGCCGGTGCGCAGGGCGGCCCCCTTGCCGGCATTCTTTTCGTGATGAAAAACTTTCAGGCGTGGCTCGCGGGCAGCGGCCGCCTGGAGCAGCTCCCACGAGCGGTCGGCGGACGCGTCGTCCACCGCGACGACCTCGGCGACGTCCGGCTGCGCGAGCACGACGCCAAGGATCGTCTCGAGGGTATTCTCCTCGTTAAAAACCGGGACGACGACGCTGAGGCAGGGCGTCATGTCAGTCGGCGAGTCCGAACGCGGCGTGGGCGAAATTCGCGGCGGACTCGATTTTTGACTCTTCGATGATCACGGCGATCTTGATCTCCGAGGTCGAGATCATCTGGATGTTCACGCCGCCGTTGCCGAGGCAGTCGAACAGCTTTGCGGCGACGCCCGAGTGCGAGCGCATCCCGATGCCGACGACGCTGAGCTTTGCGATTCCCCCCTTTTTGATGACCTCGCCGGCACCGATCTCCTTTGCGACGCCGTCAATCATCCCACCAAGCTTTTCGAGATCGTCGTTGTTCATCGTGAACGAGATGTCGGTCGAGCCGCTCACCGAGACGTTCTGGACGATGACGTCGATGCTGACGTTCGCGCTGGCAAGCGCGTTAAAGATCCTCGACGCGGTGCCCGGCCGGTCGGGGACGTTGGTGATGGTGACTTTCGCCTGGTTGCGCTCGATGCTGATCCCGCGCACGACGACATTTTCGAGCCCGTGTTGTTCTGCTTTCACTGTGGTTCCCCGGTTGTTGTTGAAGCTGCTGCGCACCTCGAATGGCACGTTGAATTTTTTTGCAAACTCGACCGACCGCGACTGCATGACCTTCGCCCCCGAACTCGCCATCTCGAGGAGCTCGTCGTAGTAGATGATGTCGAGTTTTTTTGCGTCGGGCACGACCCGCGGGTCGCAGGTATAAACCCCGTCCACGTCGGTGAAGATCTCGCAGTGGTCGGCGCGGAGCGCGGCGGCGATGGCGATCGCCGTGAGATCAGAGCCGCCGCGGCCGAGGGTCGTGATGTGGCCCTGGAGCGTCTGGCCCTGGAATCCGGCGACGATGCAGACGTTCCCCTCGTTGAGGTGCTTGCGGATCTGGCGGGGCGTGACGTTTGCGATCTTCGCCTTCGTGTGGATCCCGTCGGTGATGATCCCGGCCTGGGCACCGGTGAGAGAAATCGCCTTCGCGCCGAGCGAGTGGAGCGCCATCGCGGTCAGCGCGATCGTCGTCTGCTCGCCGGTCGCGAGGAGCACATCCATCTCGCGGTCGGTCGGGTGGGTCGAGACCTGCCTCGCGAGCTTGATCAGGCCGTCGGTGACCCCGGACATCGCCGAGACGACGACGACGACCGAGTTCCCCGCGCGCTGGGTCTCGACCACCCGCCGCGCGACATTCATGATCCGCTCGGGGTTCCCGACCGACGTGCCGCCGAATTTTTGGACAACGATTGGCATGGCCGATCAGTCAAGCGCCCGGCGGACGGCGGTCAAGTCCGCGTCCGCCTCGACCGGCGCGAACCCTCCGTGTTTGACCGGCGCGTCGGGATCCTTCAGTCCGTGGCCGGTGACGGTGAGAACGATTTTCGAGCCGGCGCGCAGGCCTCCGGCAAACGGGCAGCGCGGGCAACGGTCGGAGCCTAGGCATCGCAGCAACCCGGCCACGCTCGCCGCGCTCGCAGGCTCGACAAAGATCCCCTCGTGCGAGGCGAGCCACGCCTGCGCGTCAAGGATCTGCGCGTCGGTCACCGTGTCAATGCAGCCGCCGGATTCCTTCACGGCGGCGTTCGCGCCCTCCCAGCTTGCCGGGTTGCCGATGCGGATCGCGGTCGCGATGGTGTGCGGCTCGACCGGGTGGCCATGAAAAATCGGCGCGGCACCGGACGCCTGGAAGCCGAGCATTTTCGGGAGGACCGACGAGCGGTCGGCTGCATGGAATTCGCGGTAGCCCCGCCAGTAGGCGGTGATGTTGCCCGCGTTCCCAACCGGAAGGATGTGGATGTCCGGTGCCTCGCCGAGTTCGTCAATGATCTCGAACGACGCGGTCTTCTGTCCCTCGATTCGGTGCGGGTTGATCGAGTTCACGATCGCCACCCCTCCGAGCGCGCCGAGCTCGCGGACGATCCGCAGCGCGTCGTCAAAATTCCCACGGATCGCCACGACCTTCGCGCCGTAAATGAACGCCTGCACGAGCTTGCCCGAGGCGATTTTCCCGGCGGGCAGGATGACCGCGCAGCGGATTCCGGCGCGCGCGGCATACGCGGCCGCCGCCGCAGACGTGTTGCCGGTCGAGGCGCAGATCACGGTGTCGGCGCCATCCTCGACCGCTTTCGAGATCGCAACCGTCATCCCACGATCCTTGAACGACCCCGTCGGGTTCAGCCCCTCAAATTTCAGATAGACCTCGGCACCGGAAAGCGCGCTGAGCCGGGGCGAGTGGATCAGCGGGGTCGAGCCCTCGTTAAGAGAAATTACCGGCGTCGCATCCGTCACCGGAAGCCGGGATCTGTAGCGCGAGATCACCCCGCGATCATGGAGAATTTGGTTCACAAAAAATGATTTTGGCACCGCGCCGTGCCGACATTGTTTCGGCCGCGCATGCCCGCGCACTATCGTCGACGGGGGAATTCCCTGTAAAGGAAATAACTATCCGAGCACCCACTAGCGGGCGGTTTCTATTTTGCCTTCCCCTGGCTGGCGACCGCGTTCATGGCGGCGGCGATCGCCTCTTGGTCGCCGAGGTAGTAGTGGCGGATCGGCTTGAGGTCGTCGTCGAGCTCATAGACGAGCGGAACCCCGGTCGGGATGTTGAGCGAAATGATGTCGGCGTCGGAGACGTTGTCGAGATACTTGACGAGCGCGCGGAGGCTGTTCCCATGCGCCGCGATGATCACCCGCTTGCCGGACTTCACGTCCGGCGCGATCTTTTCCTCCCAGAGCGGGAGGACGCGGTCAACGGTGTCCTTCAGGCATTCGGTGAGCGGGAGGTTTGCGATCCCGGCGTAGCGTGGGTCATGGCCGGGCCAGCGCTCGTCGGATTTTTCGAGCGGGGGCGGGGGGATGTCGTAGCTGCGGCGCCAGACGAGGACTTTTTCGTCTCCGAATTTTGCGGCGGTCTCGGATTTGTTGAGCCCCTGGAGAGCGCCGTAGTGACGCTCGTTCAGCCGCCAGTCCTTCTCGATCGGGATCCAGACGATGTCGAGTTCCTGGAGGACCGACCAGAGGGTGTTGAGCGCGCGCTTGAGGAGCGAGGCGTAGGCGACGTCAAACGAGAAGCCCTCTTTTTTCAAAAGTTCGCCGGCGGCGCGGGCCTCGGTGCGGCCCTTGTCGCTGAGGTCCACGTCGGTCCAGCCGGTGAACCGGTTTTCTTTGTTCCAAGTGCTTTCGCCGTGACGGATGAGAACGAGTTGATACATGATTTACAAATGGGTGAAGGCCGGATTATACAGCCGCAGGATAGGGATTGGCAAGAAACCGCTTCATGACATTCAGCACGCTCACCTTCAACATGCAGAACGGCCAGCCGTGGACCAATGACGACGCGCTGGATGTCGAGCTGGATGGGACGATCAATTTCCTGCGCGGGCAGGATGCCGACGTGGTATTTTTGCAGGAGGTCGAGCGCGGGTTCGACGGGGGCGGGCAGATCGAGCCGCCGCCGCACTACACCCGCCTGCGCGAATGCCTGCCCGGCTACGACTCGGTGTTTTCGTATCCTGTTCCCAACGGGATGGAGATCCCGTTCGGACTCGGGCTCGCAATTTTCTGCAAGTCGAAACTCCGGGATTTCCAGAAGACCGACCTTCCGGCACCCGACATAGAATTCGAATTCGGAAATCGCCTCAGAAGGCCGTCCCAGCGGCTTCTGATCTCGGCGTCCACAGAATTTGAAGGGCGTGAGATCCGGCTGCTTAACACCCACCTCCAGGCATTTTTCATGATCGGTGCGACAAGCGTGGACCATCCGGCCCAGCGGGCGGCGATCGAACGGGTGCTGCGGGGGGTGAGCGGCCCGGCGATCCTTGCGGGTGACCTGAACAACGCGCCGGACGAGGGGGTCGTCGAGCAGTTTGCGGCGGCGGGATTTCGTGCTGTGCAGGACAGCGAGCCGACGTGGAGGCGCAAGCCGTTTGCCATTGACCACCAGCTTTTCAACTCTCCGCTCCGGCTGGTCGGCCACTCGGTGATCCCGACGCTCTGCTCCGACCACCACGCGCTCCGCGCGGAGTTCGTGTTCGCCGGATGAAGCTCGTCTCCTGGAACGTCAACGGGCTCCGCTCGATCCTCGGCAAGAGCGACTACCTCGCCACCAGTGACGCCGATGTCATCTGCCTCCAGGAAATCAAAGCCCGTCCGGATCAGGTGGACCATGCGTTCGACGGGTTTCACGTTTTTTGGAATCCGGCCCGGAAGCCGGGGTATTCGGGCACGGCGATCCTCACGCGCGAGCTGCCGGTCGCGGTGATAAACGGGATCGGGCGCGACGAGCACGACGGCGAGGGACGGGTAATCACGGCAGAATTCACAGACCGGTTCGTGGTCAACGTTTACACTCCAAACTCCCAGCGCGAGCTCACCCGACTCGACTACCGGACCCGCAAGTGGACGCCCGCATTTGTCCGGTTTCTCTCGGATCTCCAGCTCCGGAAGCCGGTCGTCTTTTGCGGCGACATGAACGTCGCCCACCGGGAGATCGACCTCGCCCGCCCGCGCGCGAACATCCGGAACGCCGGGTTCACAGTCGAGGAGCGGGAGGCGTTCGACCGTGTGCTCGAAGCCGGGTTCATCGACACGTTCCGGGAATTTGAAAAGGGCGTCGGGCACTACACATGGTGGAGCTACCAGGCCGGGGCGCGCGAGCGGAACATCGGATGGCGGATCGACTACGTCTGCGTCTCCGAGTCCCTCCGACCATCTCTCGTCTCGGCGTTCATCGAGCCGGGGGTCGGCGGCAGCGACCACTGCCCGGTCGGGGTCGTCCTCGCGTAGCCCCGCGCATCGGCACTGCGGGAGCTGCTATCCCGGCGGCCAGCCGAGCCGGCGACCGCCGAGGAGATGGACATGGAGGTGGGGGACGGATTCGCCGCCGTCCGGGCCGTTGTTGATCACGAGGCGGAATCCGCCACCGAGATCCTCGCGCTCCGCGATGCGGGCGGCGGTGAGGATGAGGTGGCCGAGAAGCGCGGCGTCGGCGGAGCCGGCCTCGGCGACCCGCGGGATCGCGCGCTTCGGGACGACGAGGATGTGGACCGGTGCCTGCGGGGAGATGTCCCGGATCGCAAGGCACTCGCCGTCCTCATGGACGATCTCCGCAGGGATCTCCCGCGCCGCAATTTTTTCGAAAAGAGTCATGTGAGGTGGAGGTAGATATTTGGGGTCCGTCGGCCGAGTTCGCAGCGGATGAAGTCCACGATTTCTCCGCAGAGCCCGGAGCAGTCGCTCCGCCAGTTTTTTGCCGAGCGCAGGCGCTTCACGCACCGGTGGAGGTCACGGAGTTCGATCTGCTCGGTGTCGGCACCGACCAGCGTCTGGAGCCGCTCGCGCAGCAGGCCGAAGAATACCAGCTCGTATCCCTCGCCGGCATCGCGCGCGATCTCCTCGAGCGAGATCCGCACCGGTGGAGGCATCGTGCGGAAGAACCCCGCGATATCAGAATACCCGATGACCTGCAGCACCGAGCACACCGCCATTTCTATGCGCGGGATCGTGACGACGTGCTCGTTGAAATCCTGCTCGAGGTAGCTGGCGACGCTCTCGGTCACATGGTCGGCGAGCCACCACTTCTTGTAGCCTGCCGACTCGGCCGCCCGCACGAGCGCCGAGATAAGCCATCCGCGCTCGAACCCGATGACGCTGCCGTCGTGGAACCTCACGAGCGGAAGTCCGTCGCGCAGCGCGATCATCCTTTGAAAAACTCCGGCTGGTCCGGCGTGCGGCGGACGCGCTTCTCGAGCGACTGGATCTCTTCAATGAAATCGCCGATCTCCTGAAACTGCCGGTAAACCGATGCGAACCGGACATAGGCGACCGGATCGAGCTCGTGGAGCTTGTCCATCACCTTCGCGCCGATGATCCGCGTGGGCACCTCGCGCTCCTGCCCGGATTCGAGGTCCATCATGATCTGCTCGACAGTCTCCTCCATTTCTTCGATCCCGATCGGGCGCTTCTCGCAGGCTTTCGCGATGCTTCCCAGCAGCTTCTGCCGGTCGAATGGCTCATGGCGTCCGTCCCGCTTGATCGCGCGCATCTCGAGCCGCTCGAGCTGCTCATACGTCGTGAACCGTGCTCCGCACCCGATGCACTCGCGGCGTCGCCGAATGCTCGCCCCGTCTTTCGACAGGCGGGAATCATTGACTTTGTCTTCCAGGGAGCCGCACTTCGGGCAACGCATATTTGTGAGCAAACGGGGTGGCACGGACAATCCAACACAGCGCGCCAATTGGTCAATGCCTTTCTCTCGGCCGTGCTCGATCGCCTGGAAGTCGCCGAAGGCATCGAGACGTTTTGCGATCAAACAGCAGTCGAAGCGAATCCGGGCGAGACCGGAAACTGTTTCCCGGAGGGCTCAATAAGTGATCGCAGTGCTGCGGGCGGAGTTGCTGATTGTTGTCCGATTTGTCATCGGGACGATACTTGTCGGCGGGGTGAGGGTGTATCCGGCCGGGGCGAACGCGGTGAGGTTCGCCTCCGAGAAGGCGATGTATGGGCGAACGAGGGCATAGCGGCCGTCTGAATTGGTGGCCACCCAGTTGGTCTGAGCCGTGTTTGTCCCAACCGCCTGGACATACGACGCGATCGCCATGTTGAGCGTCTCGGCCCGCGCGCGGGCGAGATTGTCTTCCCCGTCCTGCTTGACGCGAACGATGTTCGGGATCGCAAGCCATGTGACGATCCCGATGATCGCGATCGCGGCGAGAACCTCGACGAGCGAGAAGGCGGAGGAAAAGGATGAGGTGGGATCGGGCGTCCGGCGACCATTCGGCATGTCCGATCTCGCACTTAACTCGCAAGCTCGCCCTTCGGGCTGCCTCCGGCAGTCTGCTACGCTTCGCTCGGCTCGCTTTTCGCATTTCGTCATATCAGTTCCACTCGACAGTGGGGTAATTGGTTGCATTCCATGTGGTAAATTTGAGCGACTTGCCGGATTTGACCATCGCCTCGCTGCGGATTTGGGCGCCGGTCGAGTTGCTCAGGAAATGCTGGTAGGTCGAGCCGTGCAGGTAGTTGCTGCCGAGGAGCCCAAGCCAGGCGGTCGCCGAGTTGGCTGCGGTGTAATTTGATCGGGCAGACGCCAGGCTGTTCGTCCCGCTCGACTGCTCGGCGATCCAGGCATTGAGAGCGTCCTGCAGCGTAACCTGCTGCTGGAAGCACAGCGTGAGCCGGGCGTCGGCCGCAGCATTTGTGACGGTCGTGATGATGAGCGTGCTCATGATGCCGATGATCGCGATGACGAGCAGGAGCTCGATCAGCGTGAACCCTGCCCGGGCCAGCCGGAGATCCGCCGTTCCCGGAATCGAACGCCTGCCGTGAATGCAATCGAACATGGCTTAACTTATCACAGGCGGGCGAATTTTCCCAACGGAATATTTGCGGGCGCATCTCGCCGCCGAGAAATCAGATGACATCGGCGAACTGGCGTTCGACGTTCCGAAAATACTTGAGGCCGGCGACGAGGAGGGCGGCGGTGACCGCGCAGGAGACGGCGAGTTCGGTGGGCGGGGGGAATGCGCCGCCGTTGAGCGCCCAGCGGAAGCCGTCAATGACCCCGACGAGCGGGTTGAGGGCGTAGAGGTGGGCGGCGGCGGGGCCGAGTTTTTCGCGGACGAGCGAGCTGCTGTAGGCGACCGGCGACGCGTAGAGGCCCATCTGGAGGAGGAACGGGACGAGGAACCGGAAGTCGCGGTATTTGACGTTGAGGGCAGTGATGAGGAGAGCTGGGCCGAGCGCGGCGACGCAGGCGAGCAGGAGAAATGCGGGGAGCGCGAGCCACTGCGGACCGAACGACGCGCCCTTCCACAGGAGGATCGGGATGAAGAGGACGGCCATGACTACGAAGTCCACGAGCGCGACGGCGAGCGCGGCGAGCGGGACGATGACGCGTGGAAAATACACTTTTGAGATGAGGTTTGCGTTGCTGACCATGCTCTGGCCGCACGACGAGAGGATGTTTGAGAAGAGCTGCCACGGGAGCATGCCGGCCAGGACCATCGCGGCGTAGGATGTGCCGGACGACGGCTTGAGCCCGACGAGGTTTCCGAAGACAAACGTCATCAGGATCACCGCCGTGAGCGGCTGGAGGACCGCCCACGCGGCACCGAGCGCGGTCTGCTTATAGCGCACGGAAATGTCGCGCACCGCGAGGGTGGCGAGGAGTTCGCGGTATTCCCAGATGTCCCGCCAGTAGCGGGATTTCGAGCCGGCCCGGATGGTGATTTCCATTGGCGGGGGTCAGGCGGTGAGCGCGAACCGTTCGGAGCCGAGGAGGCCGGATTTCTCGAGGAAGTAGTCGTAGTTGCCGGCATACGAGGTGACCGAGCCGGCGTTGATGTGGAGGATCCGGTTTGCGAGCTTGCGGATGAAATGCACGTCGTGCGAGATGAAGACGAGCGTCCCCTCGTAAGCTTCGAGCGCGAGGACAAGCGACTCGACGGTGAGAATGTCGAGGTGGGTTGTCGGCTCGTCCATGAGGAGGAGGTTCGGGGGATCAACAAGAAACTTGATCAGGTTGAGGCGGGTCTTTTCGCCGCCGCTGAGCACCGCAGTTTTTTTATGGATGTCATCCTTGCGGAAGAGGAACGAGCCGAGCATCGCGCGGGCATCCTCCTCGCGGAGCGTGCCGTTGCTGGCGAGGACCTCCTCGATGACCGAGTTGGTCGGGTCGAGAGTGGCCGACCGGTGCTGGCTGAAGTAGCCGATCTTCGAGTTGTGGCCCTCCGTGCGCGTGCCCTTCTGGAATGGGACGACGCCGGCGAGGATCTTCAGGAGGGTGGATTTTCCCGCGCCGTTCGGGCCGACGAGCGCGGTGAGTTCGCCGCGCTCGACGAGGAGGTCGAGCCCTCGATAGACCGGGTTGTCGCCGTAGGCCATGTGGATCCCCTCGAGGGTGATCGCGCGCTGGCCGCCGCGCGGAGGCTGCGGGATGCGAAACCGAAACGGCTTCCTCGGTGGCTCCGGCCGCTCGATTTTTTCCATCCTCTCGATCTGCTTGAGCTTGCTCTGCGCCTGCGCGGCCTTCGACGAGACCGAGCGGAACCGGTCGGCAAATTCCTGGAGCGAGGTGATTTCCTTCTGCTGGTTTTTCCATGCGGCCGCCTGCTGCTCGTAGTTTCCCTCGCGCTGCCGCATCGCATCCGAGTAGCTCCCGGTGTAGGAGACGATTTTTTTATTTGAGATTTCGAAGACCTTTCCGACGAGCGCGTCCATGAATTCCAGATCGTGCGAGATGAGGAGGACCGCGCCGGAATAGTTTTGGAGGTATTTTTGGAGCCAGAGCAGCGAGAGCAGGTCGAGGTGGTTTGTCGGCTCGTCGAGGAGGAGGAGGTCCGGCTCCATGACGAGCAGGCGCGCGAGGTGGGCGCGCATGACCCATCCGCCGCTGAGCTCCTTGCCGGGGCGGTCGAAGTCGCGCTCGCTGTAGCCCAGACCCTTGAGCATTTTGCGGGCCTTCGCGTCAACGTGCGGGCTGCAGAGCGCCTCATGCTTTGCGTGGGCCTCGAGGTATTCCGCACCCTCCACGATGCCCAGTTTTTCGAGGGCCGAGAGCCGAGCCTCGAGCGCGGGAACCTCGCCCGCGCGGCCGGTGGCGATGTCGAGCGCGGTCTCCTCGCCGACCGCCTCGCCCTCCTGCGGCAGGTAGCCGAGCATCGTCCACTCGTCGCGCTGCACGGTCCCGGCGTCCGGCTCGTCGCGTTTCAGGATCAGCGAGAAAAGCGTGGATTTCCCCGCTCCGTTCGGGCCGACGAGCGCGGCGCGTTCGCCGTAGTTCACCTGCAGGCAGGCGTCCTCGAAGAGCACTCGGCCGCCGTGGCTCTTCTTCAGGTTGCGGATCGTCAGCATCCGAAAAAATCCCTCCGCTCGCGAAACGCGCGAATCTGCGCGAATAAAACCGGAACGCGGGAGACAATCCTTTCCGTGGTTTTCATTCGCGCATATTCGCGTGATTCGCAGGCATCTGCTATTTCGCGGTTCATCGCACGATCCCGCGCTGGGACGAGCGGATAAACGCGAGGAGGTGGGCGAGGACGTCGGAGGCCTGGATTTCGGCCTCGATCTGCTCGCATGCCTGGTTGACGTTGAGGTTCGAGCGGTAGAGGAACCGGTAGGCGTCGCGCAGCGAGCGCACATCGGCGGCCGAGAACCCCCGGCGCTCGAGCCCGACCTGGTTGACCCCGCGGATTTCGGCCGGATTTCCGTCGGCGATCATATACGGCGGCACGTCCTGCACGATTTTTGTGCATCCGCCGATGATCGCATGGCGTCCGATCCGGCAGAACTGGTGGACCCCCGAAAGCCCGCCGATGACCGCGTGTTCCTCGACGATGACGTGCCCGGCGAGCGTCCCGTTATTGGAAAAGATGACATGGTCGCCGACCGTGCAATCGTGGGCGACGTGCGAGTAGGCGAGGAAATTCCCATGGCTGCCGATCCGGGTGACCGCGCCGGGGACGGTCCCGCGGTTCACGGTGCAGAATTCGCGGAACGAGTTGTCGTCGCCGATCTCGAGGTGCGTCGGCTCGCCGGAATACTTGAGATCCTGCGAGCGCTGGCCGATCGAGCAATACGGGAAGAACGTGTTGCCCGCGCCGATTTTCGAGGGTCCAGCGACCGTGACATGTCCGATGAGCCGGCATCCCGGCCCGATTTCGACGCCGGCTCCGACGTGGCAGAACGGCCCGATCTCGGTTCCGTCTCCGATGGCGGCGGCCGGGTCAACGACGGCGCTGGGGTGGATCGCCGTCATTTGTCAACCAGCCCGAAGAGGAGTTGGGCCTCGGAGACGAGCTCCCCGTTGACCAGGCACTGGCACGAGGCCTTGCCGAGGCGCTTTTTTACGCTGGTGAGCTCGCACTCGATGAACAGTGTGTCGCCGGGCATCACCGGCTTGCGGAACTTCACGCCGTCGGCGCTCATGAAGTACCCGATCTTCCCCTCGTTTTCGGTTTTTCGCATCATCACAATGCTGGCGACCTGGGCCATCGCCTCGAGCTGCAGCACGCCGGGCATGACCGGGTGTCCGGGGAAGTGGCCCTGAAAATACTGCTCGTTGATCGAGATCGCCTTGACCCCGACGATCTTCGTGTCGCCCTGGAACTCGATGATCCGGTCCACCATGAGGAACGGAAACCGGTGCGGAAGGACGTTCATGATCTGGTTGATATCCATCGCGCCCGGCTTGGCTGCGAGCGGGCGGGGGGCGACGGCGACGATCTCGGCATGGCGTGAGGCCAGCCGCTTGGCGGCCTCGGTGTTGATCCCATGGCCCGGCTTGACGGCGACAACATGCGCGCGGAGCCGGCGTCCGCACAGCGCGAGGTCGCCGACGATGTCGAGCATCTTGTGGCGCACGAACTCGTCGGGGAACCGGAGCGGCTCCTTGCTGAGCACGCTTTCGCCGCGGGCGACAATCGCGTTTTCGAGGCTGCCGCCCTTGATCAGCCCCTTGTCCATGAGCGGCTTCACGTCCTCGTAGAAAACAAACGTCCGCGCCGGCGCGAGTTCCTTCTCGTAAAATTCCGGGGTGATCTCAGCCGAGAGGAACTGCGTGAACCTGCCTTCCGGGCCGACCTGGGTGCAGGAAATGCGGAATTTTTTGTCCGGGAGGATGAGCACGAGCGACCCGCCGACCTCGACCGTCATCGGCTCGACCACGTCAAAATACACCCGCTGGGCGTCCTGCTCGACGATCCCCGCCTTCAAAATCATGTCCACATACGCGGCGGCACTGCCGTCGCCGATCGGCGGCTCGTTCGCATCCATCCGGATCAACGCGTTGTCCACGCCAAGCCCGCTGAGTGCGGAAATCACATGCTCGACGGTGTGAATTTTTACCGTCCCCTGCACGAGCGTGGTCGCGCGCTCGACGGTCTTGACATGCGAGGCATGGGCGTCCACCACCGGCTCGTCCGGCAGGTCGGTGCGCTGGAATTTGAACCCATGTCCGGCGGGCGCGGGGAGGATTGTGATCGTGACATTTTCGCCGGTGTGCAGGGTGCTGCCGGTGAGGGTGGCGGGGGATGCGAGGGCGCGTTGATTGTCCACGGTGTTTTGTTCAGAGCTGCTCGGGTTTGCTGAGAAGGATGTCGAGGTATTTTTGGTTGCTGGCGCGGAGACGCCCGACCAGCGCGCGGCCGATCGCACCGAGGATTTGAATCGCCGCCGCCGGCTGGAGCCCGCTCAGCACGCCGATCGCCATGCGCGTGATCCGGAGCAGCACGCACGGGTCCACCGCCGTCACGTTCGCCGAGCGCGGTCCGTCGTCAACCAGCGCAATCTCGCCAAAAAAGTCGCCGCTCAGAATCCGCGCGAGGTCCACCTCGCGACTGTCCGCCTCGACCGTCACCTTGGCATTGCCCTCGACGAGCACGTAGAGGCAGTAGCCGGGCTCGCCCGCGCTGACGATCCGCGCCCCGGCCGGAACCTCCAGGATGTCGGTCAGGCCGAGCAGAGCGGCCAGCCCGTCGCGCCCGAGGCCGGCAAATAGCGAAAACTTCTGAAGCCTCGGGTCGTCGGGTGAGAGCGGAGCGGGTTTGGGAGACGATTTTTCCATCGGTTTGAAATGCGTGTCAGCGACCGGAAACCCGGAAGCCGACCCGGCGGACGTCACAATAACCAGCCAAACAAAAATTTTGGAAGAAATATTACCTGACGCCTGAATGACCCCCCAATCATTACGATCCCTGCCCAGGCTGCCAAACGGGTGCTGCGGGCAAGCCGCCTCGGTGGGATCGAGGCAGGGATCGTAATGATTGGGGGGTCGAGGGCTCCGTTCAAAACTTTCTTGATTTGTCCAGGCTAGTCAGTCTCGCTTTGCGAAGATGGAAAAGCAAGTGATGGTATCGAAGACCCCAAGCCACCTCGTTCGTCCCTCTGCAAGCATGTAGGCTACCAGCCAGATCTAGTGAGCAATGGAGGTGAAAAATCTCTTTATTGACATAGAAAATGTCATATGCCATATCATTTCCCATGAAAGCAACCATTTCAATTGATCGGGCGGGGAGGTTCGTTTTGCCGAAGGCATTCCGTTCCCGCTTGCATCTTCAAGAAGGCGACGTCCTCGAAGCAGAGATGGGAGGCGACGAAGTGTGTCTGCGGCGAGTGATGGTCAGTCCTGCGCGTATTCTCCGGGAGGGTGGACGGGCGGTATGGGATGCCCCTGATGCCGCAGCCTCCCTTGAAGAGATTGAGCAATCCATACATCGTGGCAGGCAGGAAAGGGATGCTCGAGCTTCGGGCCTTTGATGTGAGAGTTTTCCTCGATACCAATGTGCTGGTGGCAGGCAGTGTGCGCCAACACCCGCACTTCTTGCGGGCCGATTCCCTGCTTTGCGCCTGCATGAACCGCAAAATCGAAGGGATCGTCCATGCCCACAGTTTGCTGGAGTTCCACTCGGCGGTCACGCAGCTTCCAAGAGGCTTGGCCGTGCCGGCCGCTCAGGTGCGGGGGCTTCTTGCTGACGGAATTCTTGCCTACATCCGCTTAGTCGCCTTGTCGGCGGAAGAAGTGTGTGATGTTCAGAAACGGGCTGGCGAGTTGGGGCTCAGTGGCGGGATCATCTACGACCTGTATCACCTCGCCATTGCTGAGCGGGAAAACGTCGGGCGTTTCTACACATTCAACACAAGGCACTTTCAAGCCTTGGCTTCGCCAGATTTCTCCGGCCGCATTATTGCACCGTAAGCAACCCCTTGGTGGAACGTTCATTGGGATTGTTGTAATGCCTGCAACGACCGGTCATTAAACCTCTATGTCAACCCATCGAAAAGCGACCGTTTCAAGTCTGGCGAAAGAACTTGGACTCTCGACCTGCACGATCTCAAAAATCCTGAACCGGTCATTTGATGGGTCTACCGACGCGGCGGAAACCATTCGAAGAGTCGAAAAAGCCGCAGCCGAAAAACTGGTGGTCCCCCCATCGAAGGCCACGCTTTCATTGCCGACCAGCCCCGCTGCGCCTGAGTGGGTAAAGATCAGGCTTCACGCTCATCTCTCCAATGTGCAAGCCGTCGCTCTGCCGAAAGGACTGTGGGCTTCCATCCCTCTTCTTCCGGGAGCGCGGGCATCTTGCCCGCTTTCGCGCTTTCGGAAGAAGCGGGCGTGGCCGGGATGCGGGCAACCGCGCGGGCTACGCGGTGCGTCCGGTGGCCGACAGGAACGGGCGGATCATTTCGGCGAGCTCTTGGAATGCGGCGAACGTCACCTGCTGCTGTCCGTCGCTCATGGCCTCGGCGGGGTTCGGGTGGACCTCGACGAGGAGACCGTCGGCCTTGAGGGCGACCGCGCCGCAGCAGAGCGCGAGGACGAGGTCGGAGCGCCCGCAGCCCTGGCTCGGGTCCACGATAACCGGGAGGTGGGATTCTTTTTTTGCGATCGCGACGGCCGAGAGGTCGAGCGTGTTCCGGGTGTAGGTCTCGAACGTGCGGATCCCGCGCTCGCAGAGGAAGACGTTTGGGTTCCCGTGGGCGAGGATGTATTCCGCCGCGAGCAGCCATTCTTCGATCCTCTCGCTCATCCCTCGCTTCAGCATCACCGGCTTCCCGGACTTTGCGCATTCGATGAGGAGCTGGAAATTCTGCGCGTTTCGCGCGCCGATTTGGAGGATGTCCGCCGAGGCGGCGACGTGCTCGACATCGCGCTCGCTGAGGACCTCAGTGATGATCTTGAGCCCGGTTTCCGCGCGCGCCATCTCGAGCAGTCGGAGACCTTCTTTTCCGAGGCCTTGGAATTCATACGGCGACGTGCGCGGCTTGTAGGCACCGCCGCGGAGGATCGTCGCCCCGGCGGCCTTGACCGCGCGGGCGGTTGAGAGGAGCTGCTCCTCGGACTCGACCGAGCACGGCCCGGCCATCAGCGAGAAGTGCCCGCCGCCGACCTTCACGCCGTCCACATCAATGACGGTATCCGCCGGATGCGATTCCCGGCTGGCCAGTTTGTAGCGCTTCTGGACGCGCAGGACGCTCTCGACCTGCGGGAGCGCGGTGAGGGACTCGAGGTTTTGGTGGGTCCGCTCGTCGCCGATCGCGGCGACCACCGTCTGGGTCGCCCCATAGATCGGCGCGGGTTCGTAGCCGAGCTTCGCAACCTCGGCGATGACCTCGTCAATCGCAGGCTTTGGAGTATGGGGACGGAGGACGATGATCATCGGGTGCGACCTACTTGGCGAGCGACTTGTTCCACTCCGCGATCCGCGACTTCTCGGCATCGAAGAGCGTGTCGGTGGAATCGAGAATTTCGATTTTCACGATCTTGTCGCCCTGGGCGATCGCGTTGACGACATTTTGTCCCTTGGTGACCTCACCGAAGACCGTATGCTTGCCGTCGAGGTGAGGGGTCGGAAGGTGGGTGATGAAAAACTGGCTGCCATTTGTGTCGGGGCCGGCGTTGGCCATCGAGAAAATTCCGGCCTTCTTGTGCTTGAGGTCAGTTCTGACCTCGTCCTCGAATTTGTATCCGGGCCCGCCCATACCGGTGCCGGTCGGGTCGCCGCCCTGGATCATAAAATTCGGGATCACCCGGTGGAACGTGAGCCCGTCGTAATACCCGTGCTTCGCGAGGTTGAGGTAGTTGGCGACGGTGACGGGAGCCTTCGAGGCGAACAGCGTGCCTTCGATGTCCCCCTTGTTGGTCTTAACAATAATGCGGATGTCTTCCATAGAGTGTGCGTTGGTCGCGGAGATCGTGGCAAATGTCAAACCCAGAAGCGCGGAAAATAGTGCGTGTTTCATCGGCGGGAAATCTGGCACGATCCCGGACATGAAGCAACCACCAGTTCAAGTCGGAGTTGTCCAGCGTAAAAGGGGGCAGCCATTTAGGAGCT
>DYRS01000339.1 GCA_020718585.1 Chthoniobacter flavus | reverse complement strand
ATGTACCCCATGCCGGCCGTGGCGGAGGCGACGGCCCGCGGTTTGCGGACGACGGAGACAGTCCCGCCCCGCGTCTCGACGGCGAAGCATCCGGCCATGCCGCGGGCGTTTCCCGCGAGCCATCCGACGGCCTCCGCGCGGGTCTCGAAGGTCTCGCGGGCGGCCTTGTCCTCGAGAGCGAACACGGCCTGCTCGAATCGGCCGACGCGGTCGGCCTGCCTGGCCTGGTCGAGGAAGACATGCGCCTCGATGCAGCGGCTGGTCTTGTCCGGCATCTGGATGTCCCACGCGGCCTTGGCGTGGCGCATGACGCGTCCGTTGAGCGAGAAGGAACGCTTCGGCGACGCCAGGGCCGCCCGCTTGCTTTTGACCAGCTCCCTCGCCTTTTTCAGCGACATCGGGATTCCGACCACGAAGCCGTCGCCGGCGTCGAGCAGGTCCCGGACATTGGCGGCGCTGTGGAATCCGCGGTCGAGCGAATACGCGACCGCGCCCATCCCAAGGTCGCGCAGCAGCTCCGCCGAGACCCGCAGCGTGCTGACATCCGGAATGCTGCCCGGGATCATCCGGAACCAGAGCGGAAGGCCGTCGGCCGTGGCCGCCAGGGAGATGTTCACCTGCGGCAGATCGTCGCCGTCGCGGTTGTGGCCCCACTCGGCGCGCTCAAGGTTCTCCGAATAGGTCGAGATCGAGGTCGTGTCGCAAAGCAAAGCCCCGGCCGCACCGGAGCGGCGGATCCACTCCCTGAAAAACAGCTCCCGCCCGCCATGGTCGGAGCCGACACGCGTCATCAGGCCATAGACCTCGGCGACGGACACCTTCCGCCCACGCATCCCCTCCGGCAACGCCCGCTCCGAAAGCCAGTCCCCGGCCAGATAGAGCGGACGCCCCTCCGCCGCCTGGTGGATGGCCAGCCCGACCAGGGCGTCCCCGGCCTCCTCCCCGAACGCCCCAGACAACACCTGGCGCAACCCGCACTCCTCGGCTATGGAAAGCATCACATGCGCGTCCCCGACGACCTCCACCCCGGCCGGCGTGTCCGGACGCGCCATGGCCACGCCTTTCCCCGCGGCAGGCGTGTGCAGCCAGGCCTGCAGGTCGCCGCCCTCCGCCAACCG
>DYRS01000149.1 GCA_020718585.1 Chthoniobacter flavus | reverse complement strand
CTGAGTGTCCAAGCTTCGCGACAAAAGCCTACGCGCGGATTTGTGGGGCGCAATAAAGAGAGCAATAAAGAGAGTTGAGGTCGGGCGTTTGACCGGGCATGATCGGCGTGACGCATTGAGGGGCGGGCAGGATATATCAAGCAAATGAAGATCTACATAGACGGGCAATTTTACGACAAGGAGAGCGCGAAGATTTCGGTTTTCGACCACGGGTTACTTTACGGCGACGGGGTTTTTGAGGGGATCCGGTTTTACAACGGGCGGGTCTTCCGCCTCGACGAGCACGTCGCCCGGCTATTCGATTCCGCAAAAGCGATCTGCCTCGAGATCGGGCTCGGCCCGAACGAGATCGCTTCGGCAGTGCTCGAAACGATCCGCCGGAACGACCTGCAGGACGGCTATGTCCGCCTGGTGGTGACCCGCGGATGCGGCGACCTCGGGCTCAACCCGCTCCTCTGTCCGCGAGCGACGGTTTTCATCATTGCGGCAAAGATCACGCTCTACCCGCAGGACAAATACGAGAACGGACTGAACGTCGTGACCTGCGCGACCCGCCGGATCTCGCACGGCGCGCTCAGCCCGATGGTGAAGTCGCTCAACTACCTCAACAACGTGCTGGCGAAAATCGAGGCCCAGCAGGCCGGTGCCGGCGAGGGACTCATGCTCAACGAGCAGGGCTACGTCGCCGAATGCACGGGCGACAACATCTTCACTGTGAAAAATGGAGCGCTTTTCACCCCGCCGATTTCCGCCGGTGCCCTCGCCGGGGTGACCCGCTCGGTCGTCTTCGAGATGGCGTCGGAACTCGGGATCGCGATCACCGAGCCGGAGATAACACGCTACGACATCTACACGGCGGACGAATGCTTTCTCACCGGCACGGCGGCCGAGGTGATCCCGGTCGTGCGGCTCGACAGCCGGACGATTGGCGACGGGCTGCCCGGTCCGGTGACGAAGCGACTGATCGCCCGCTACCGCGAGTTGACAGCATCCTTGGGCACGGCGATTTATTAGCCGTATGCGATGCGATGTCTGTCAGGCAAAAGAGGCGACGGTCTTTCTGACCCAGATCGTCGAAGGGAAGATGCAGAAGGTGAACCTCTGTGAATCCTGCTCGAAGGAAAAGGGAGTGAACGACCCGACCGGCTTCGCGCTCGCCGACCTGCTGATGGGCCTCGGCGCGGCGCAGGAGATCGAAAGCAAAGCGGGCGCGCTCAAGTGCCCGGTCTGCGGGTTCACCCAGGCGGACTTTAAAAAGACCGGGCGCCTCGGGTGCAGTGCCTGCTACACGGTGTTTGCCGAGGGTCTCGCCGGAATGCTCAAAAACATGCACAAGGGGACGCTCCACATCGGCAAGGCACCGGCGGATTTCCGCGCCCGCCACGAGCAGGGCGAAAAGCTGCGCGCCCTTCAGGAGAGCCTTCACCAGGCGGTGGCATCCGAAGAATACGAGCGCGCGGCCGCCCTTCGTGACCAGATCCGCCAGATGGAGGCCGCCCCGTGAAATTTTCCCGCATCATCGCTAGCTCGGGCGAATGGCTCTCCGGCGACGGCCCGCACCGGAACATTGTCGTCAGCAGCCGGGTCCGCTTCGCCCGCAACCTGCGCGACAAGCCGTTTCCCGGATGGGCAAAAAAGGCCGAGCGGCTGGAGGTGATGAAGCTGGTCAAGGACGCGGTCGAGAACCTGCCCGAGATGGGAGATTCGTATTCCGAAAACCTCGAAGCCCTCTCGCCGCTCGAGAAGCAGGTGCTTGTCGAGCGGCACCTCATCAGCCGCGAGCACGCAGCGAAGGGGGTCGGCAGCGCGGTCGTCATGAATGCGCCCCAGACGCTCAGCGTCATGATCAACGAGGAGGACCACCTGCGCATGCAGGCGATCTGCTGCGGACTCCAGCTCGACAAGGTCTTCGCGATGATCAACGGGGTGGACTCCGAGCTCGAAAGCCTGCTCGAATACGCGTTCGACCTGCAGCTCGGCTACCTTACCGCCTGCCCGACAAACGTCGGCACCGGGATGCGCGCGTCGGCGATGCTCCACCTCCCGGGCCTCGTGATGAGCGAGCAGATCAACAAAATCGTCAACTCGGTAAACAAGATCGGGCTTGCGGTGCGCGGCCTGCACGGCGAGGGCACCGAGGCGATGGGTAACCTTTTTCAGGTGTCGAACCAGACGACCCTCGGCGAGGCCGAGGAGGAGATCATCGGGCGGCTCAACCGGGTGATCGAGCAGATCCTCGAGCACGAGCAGAATGCTCGCGCCCTCCTGGCGCAGCGCAAGGCGGTGACCCTCCACGACCAGATCGGCCGCGCCTACGGAATCCTCTCGCACGCGTATTCGATGTCCTCGAAGGAGGCGCTCAACATGCTCTCGGTCATCAAGCTCGGCGTCGATCTCGGCGTCTTCCCCGAGGAGTGCCGGTTCCCGGTGGACGAGCTCTTCATCGAAACCCAGCCGGCCCACCTTCAAAAGGGCGCGGCCGCACAAAAAATGTCGCCCGACGAAAGGGACTCCTTGCGCGCGGCGATAATCCGCGCAAAGTTGGAGCATGTGAGTGTGCCGGATATCGAGCATTTGAAGGCAAGAACCCCGGACGCCCCGGAAGAAAAACATGATGAATAACTTCACACCACGCGCCCAGCAGGTCCTCCAGCTCGCGCGCAAAGAGGCCGACCGCTTCAACCACAACTATGTGGGCACCGAACACATCCTCCTCGGGCTCATCAAGCTCGGCCAGGGAGTCGCTGTCAACGTGCTCGAAAAAATGGGCCTCGACCTCGAGACCGTGCGCATGGAGGTCGAGCGGCAGGTCGGCTCCGGCCCGGAGACAAAAATGCTCGGCAATATCCCCTACACCCCGCGTGTGAAAAAAGTCCTCGCGCTCGCCGGCCGGGAGGCGAAGGGCCTCCAGCATTCCTACGTGGGCACCGAACACGTCCTCCTCGGCCTCCTCCGCGAGGGGGAGGGCGTCGCCGCCCGCGTGCTCAAAAACCTCGAGGTCGATATCGAGCGTACCCGCAACGAAATCCTCCACGCGCTCGATCCGAATTTTACCCCGCAGGATGACTACGGCGAGGGAGGAGAGTCCACTCCCGGCGATCCGAAGAAGCCAGGCCGCACGCCCGCGCTCAAGGCGTTCGGACGCGACCTGACCGAGATGGCGAAAAAGGGCGAGCTCGACCCGGTTATCGGGCGCGCGAACGAGATCGAGCGGGTGATCCAGATCCTCTGCCGGCGCACGAAGAACAACCCGGTCCTGATCGGCGAGGCCGGTGTCGGAAAGACAGCGATCGCCGAGGGGCTCGCGCAGGAGATCGTCGCGGGATCGGTCCCCGAACTCCTCCACGAAAAGAGCGTCATCACGCTCGACCTCGCGCTCATGGTCGCCGGCACAAAATACCGCGGCCAGTTCGAGGAACGGATTAAAGCGGTGATGGATGAGATCCGCCGTAACAAGAACGTCATCCTCTTCATTGACGAAATGCACACGATCGTCGGCGCAGGATCGGCCGAGGGGACGATGGATGCCTCGAACATCATTAAGCCCGCGCTCAGCCGGGGCGAGCTCCAGTGCATCGGCGCGACCACGATGAACGAGTTCCGGAAATACATCGAGAAGGACGCCGCGCTCGAGCGACGGTTCCAGCAGGTCAAGGTCGAGGCACCGTCGGTCGAGGAGACGATCCTCATCCTCAAGGGGATTCGCCCGAAATACGAGGCCCACCACAAGGCGAAGATCCTCGACGTTGCGCTCGAGGCCGCTGCGAAGCTCTCCGACCGCTACCTCACCGGTCGCTTCCTTCCGGACAAGGCGATCGACGTCATGGACGAGGCCGGCTCGCGCGCCCGCATCGCCGCGATGAGCCGCCCGCCGAATATCAAGGACTTCGAGGTCGACATCGAAAAAATCCGCATCGAAAAAGAGGCCGCGATCAAATCCCAGGACTTCGAAAAAGCGGCCTCCCTGCGCGACAGCGAAAAACACGAGAAGGAGAGGCTCGAGGCGATCCTCGCCGAGTGGAAGGCGAAGAAGGACGAGAAGGAGGTTGTGGTCACGGAGGACGACATCATGCATGTGGTCTCGAAGTGGACGGGGGTGCCGCTCTCGCGCATGGAGCAGGCCGAGACCGCCAAGCTCCTCGCGATGGAGTCGGAGCTCCAGGTCCGGGTGATCGGCCAAGACGAGGCGGTCACCGCAATCAGCAAGGCACTCCGCCGCTCGCGCGCCGACCTTAAGGATCCGCGTCGGCCGATCGGCTCGTTCATCTTCCTTGGTCCGACCGGCGTCGGAAAAACCTTCCTCGCCCGATCGCTTGCGGAATTCATGTTCGGCGATGCGGACGCGCTCATCCAGATTGACATGAGCGAATACATGGAAAAGTTCACCGCCTCCCGGCTCATCGGCTCGCCTCCCGGCTACATCGGCCACGAGGAGGGCGGCCAGCTCAGCGAGGCGGTCCGCCGCCGGCCGTATTCGGTCGTGCTCTTCGACGAGGTCGAAAAGGCTCATCCCGATGTCATGCACCTCCTGCTCCAGATCCTTGAGGAGGGAAAAATCACCGACTCGCTCGGGCGCAAAATTGATTTCCGCAACACGATCATCATCATGACGTCGAATGCCGGCGCCGAGTTGATCAAGAAGCAGACGACCCTCGGGTTCGGCGCACCGAAGCTCGACGGAAGCCACGACACGATGCGCGACAAGATCCTCGACGAGACGAAGCGGGTGTTCAAACCCGAGTTCCTCAACCGCCTCGACGACATCATCGTATTCCGCTCGCTCACGAAGCCCGACCTCGTTCGCATCGTTGACCTCGAAGTGAAAAAAGTCGTCACCCGGATCCGCACGAAGGACGTCCACCTGACGCTCGACGCCGCCGCCCGCGAATTCCTCATCGAAAAAGGATACGACCCGACCTACGGTGCCCGCCCGCTCCGCCGCGCGGTGGAAAAATATCTCGAGGATCCGATGGCCGAGGAGATCCTCCGCGGCGCGATCAAGCCGGGCGACTCGGTAGCGGTCACTCGCGAAGGCGAAAAGCTCGCCTTCGCGGTCGAGTCTCCGGTTGCCGTTCTGGAGCCTGTAACATCCTGAAACGGTCCCGCCGGTCGGGCGGGGCGTTAAAAATTGCCAC
>DYRS01000148.1 GCA_020718585.1 Chthoniobacter flavus | reverse complement strand
AGGTTTCCAGAAGGACGGGGCTGTAGCCGTAGCGGGAGAGCCAGTCGGCGGGGAGCCGATGCGTCAGTTCGCACACCTTGCTTTTGAGCGACTCAATTTGCCTGTCCTTTTCCAGAAGGCGCTCCGCCGCCTTTCCGTGCATCGCCTTGTAATTGATTCAGTTGGTTTTGCATGGCTTGGCATTGGCCCTGGCAGAACAGGGGTGCATGCCCGGACATGGCGTGCGGCTCTCCAAGCGAAACCCCGAAACGGAAGCGACCCGAGCGTGGATCCTCCATCCGCGCGCTCGGTCCGGTCATCGTGGTCATTGACGAGGCCGACGCAGTGCTCGGGAATTCGCGCGATGGCAACGGCGGCGACAGCGGGATCGGCAACCGGATTTTTGCGACCCTCGCCGCCCACATCGGCGACGACAAGATGCGCGGCCGCGAAATCTGGATCGCGATGACCTCGCGCCCGGACCTCCTCGCCATTGACATGAAGCGCCAGGGCCGGTTCGGGCTTTGCATCCCGCTCTTCCCCTCCCAAAACGATGTCGAGACGGAATCCCTCTTCCGCGTCGTCGCAAAAATCCGCGGCATCCCGCTCGGCGATGACGCGCTCACCGCTGTGCTGGCCGCTTTCGCAGGACACTCGATCACCGGGAGCGATGCCGAGGCGGTTCTCATACGCGCCCAGGAATCCGCCGCGCTCGACGGCCGCCCGGAGCCGACGTGCGCGGATATCGAGGCGGCGGCCGGCGGCTTCATTGACCCGCTCGACCCCGGGCTCCTCAGGCTCCAGGAACTCGCCGCCGTGCTTGCGTGCTCGGACAAGCGCTTCCTGCCTCCGGCCCACGCCGACGCCGATCGCGCCGCCCTCCGCGCCGAGTTCGACCGGCTGCTCGCAGGAATCTAGCCCGATAAAACCAATTCCAAAGCGATGATTTTCATGAGAGGCATTTCTGGTAAAAGATCGCGCTGTCAGCTTTCGTCCGCATGCCCGATTCCGCCGATTTTTACAAACGGGGGAACCGGGCAGTCGAGGGAGTCGGAGACCGCGCGCAGGAATTCCACCTGCGCATCGTTCACCAATCCGTCGCTCATGACCGTCGCCCCGCAGGCCGTCAGCACCGTCCGCTTCACGTCTGGCGACGCCAGCGCAATCTTGTCGAGCGCGGCGTCGAACGCCGCAAGATCCACGACGTCCGAACGCTCCATCGGGAAGGCCGAGGGCTTGACGAGGAGCTCGGCGACACCCGCGCGGAACGCCTCGTCCCGGACCGCCGACGGCCCGTCATCCATCGTCGCGATCGCCGAAAGCAGCACGCCGATCTCGGGAAGCAGGGGGATCGCCGAGCGGAATTGGACGCCCGCACCGGTCGCATTCGAGAAAGAGAGGTCGAGGTGGCGGAGCAGGATTTTTTGCAGAGTGTATTCGAAGAGACCGATCTGGCCGTCGGCTTCGACAAGCTGCTTCACGTTTTCGCGGAAGACCGCATATTGCTCGGGCGAGAGGTGGCGGAGGGTCGGGATCGCGATGTCCACAAGCCCGATCTTCTGTGCGCTGCTCAGGTCCGCCCGCCGCGCGAAGTGCGTGAGGACCGCCCCGCGCATCCCCTCGTCGGCCTGCAGCAGCCCGATCTCGCGCTCCCGCATGGCCGGGTCGTCGGAGAGCAAGAGCGAATAGACGAGAGCGCAGGCACCATGAAGCTCCCGGCTGGCGGATTTTGAAAATTCTGGAATCCCCGCCAGCAGTGCCGCAGCCTCGGCAACCCGCGGATGCCCTGGCAGGAGCGCCTCGGCGAGACGTCCGCCGACGTGCAGGCCCGGCTTTTTGGCCCCCGCCTTTCTATTCGGCGGGACGACCGGCGCGCTGGCCTTCGCTGCCGCGATGTCGAACCCCGGGCAGATCTGCTCGATCCTCTCCGCGACCGGCGGATGCGTCGCCAGAAGCGCAAGCCACGAGTCTCCGATCCCGCTTCCGAAAAACATGTGGCTGGCCTCCTCGGCGCGAGGGTTCTCGATCCTTGATGAAAACTTTGCGATTTTTGCGAGCGCGCCGGCGAGCCCCTCGGGATTCCTCGTATATTGCACCGACGACGCGTCGGCGAGGAACTCGCGCTGCCGGCTCACCGCCGCCTTGATCAGCTTCCCGAAAAATACCCCGATCCAGCCGACGAGATAAAGCGAGAGCCCGACGGCCAAAAACACAAAAAACCCGCCGCCCCGGCTCTTGCCGTCCGAGGACTCCTCCGACCTCGGCGCATAGACGCCCATGCGAAGGACAAACCCTCCGATCAGCGCGAGCAGAAGGATTCCGTTGAGCACGCCGATCAGGCGGATGTTGAGCCGCATGTCGCCGTGAAGGATGTGGCTGAACTCGTGGGCGATCACCCCCTGTAGCTCGTCGCGGTCGAGGCGCTCGACGCATCCGCGCGTGACCCCGATCACCGTGTCGCCCGGCCCGTGGCCGGCCGCAAACGCGTTGATCGCCGGATCTTCCAGCACATAAACCTCCGGGACCGGCACCCCCGACGCGATCGACATTTCCTCGACGACGTTCATCAGCCGCTGCTCGGCCGGGTCGGAGGAGTTCATGTCCACCGGCTGCCCGCCCAGCATCGCGGCCACCGCGCGCCCGCCCTTCGCCAGCTCGGCCATCTTCGCGATGCTCCCGATAGCCACCAGCCCGACGACCCCGGCCGACACGGTGAGAAAGAGATCCGGGTCCGCAAGCGAGACCTCGAAGACCAGCGCGAAAACGATCTGCAGCGACAGAATAATCCCGAGCACCGCGAGCAAAAAATATGCGACCAGCCACCTCGTCCGTGACTGCGCCCGTTCCTGCCTGTCGAAAAAATCCATGGCAGCGCAGCTTCGCCAACCCGTCCGCCGGAGTCAAAATCCAAAAGCGCGCGCCAGCGCAGCCTCGTCCGCGACGGCTCCCTCACGAGCCGTCCGGAAATAACGTAACACCATTGAACCCCATGAGGCCGGGGGGTGAAAAAATCGCGTTTACTTGGCCTGTGGGGAATGGCTTACTTTGGCGATGAAAAATTCCGGAGACATTCGGGCGGGCGGCGGGTTCAATCTTCCTGTGGGGATCTCCCTGCTCAAGGACTCGCTGAGGAACAAGGGGACAGCATTCAGCGAGGAGGAGCGGGACGCGCTCGGGATATTCGGGCTTCTTCCGCCGCGGGTGTTCAACATGGAGCAGCAGGTCGAGCGGGCGCTGGCCCAGTTTCGGCGGAAGGATTCCGACCTCGAGAAATACATTTTTCTGACCGCGCTCCAGCAGAGGAACGAGACGCTGTTTTTCCGGCTGCTTCTCACCCACCTTGAGGAGACGATGCCGATCATCTACACGCCGACCGTCGGCCAGGCGTGCCTCGAATACGGTGGGATTTTCAGGAGTCCGAGGGGGATCTGGATCAGCATCCGCGACCGCGGGCGCATCGAGAGCGTGCTGAGAAACTGGCCGAACCAAGGGGTGAAACTGATCGTTGTCACCGACGGCGAGCGGATCCTCGGGCTGGGGGATCTCGGGGCGCTGGGGATGGGCATCCCGATCGGCAAACTCGCCCTCTACACGGCCTGCGCCGGGCTGCACCCGTATTACTGCCTGCCGATCACGCTCGACGTGGGGACAAACAACGACAAGCTTTTGGAAGATCCGTTTTATATCGGCCTGCCCCGCCGGCGGACCACGGGCGCGGAATACACCGAATTTCTCGACGAGTTTGTCGCGGCTTCGCAAAAGGTATTTCCCGGATGCCTGATCCAGTTTGAGGATTTTGGGAACCACAATGCGTTCGAGCAGCTCGGAAAATGGCGCGACCGGATCTGCTGTTTCAACGACGACATCCAGGGCACGGCGGCGGTGGCTGTTGCCGGACTGATCGCGGCGACCCGCGAGACGGGAGTTCCGCTCCGCGAGCAGAAGCTCCTGTTTTTAGGTGCGGGCGAGGCGGGCACCGGGATCGGCGAGCTCTTTGTCAGTGCGCTGCGCGAGGAGGGAGTCTCCGAGATGGACGCCCGGCTGCAGTGCTGGTTCGTGGACTCGAAGGGGCTGCTCGTCAAGGACCGCGGCGACAGGATGCCCGCGCACAAGCTGCCGTTCGCACACGAGGCCGAACACTGCGGGTCGCTCGCCGAGGCGATCGCCCGGGTGCGACCGACCGCGCTCATCGGGGTCGCCGGGATCGGCCGCGCGTTCACGCCAGAAATTCTTCAGGCGATGGCGTCGGCGAACGAACGCCCGATCATCTTCGCGCTCTCGAACCCGACGTCAAAAGCCGAATGCACGGCGGAGGACGCCTACCGGCACACGTCGGGACGCTGCGTCTTTGCCAGCGGCAGCCCGTTTCCGACGGTCGAAATGGATGGAAAAAAATATTCTTCCGGCCAAGGCAACAACGTTTACATTTTTCCGGGTGTCGGCTTGGGTGCGCTCGCGTGTGGATCCACCCGCGTCACCGAGGCGATGTTCCTGGCGGCTGCGCGCACGCTCGCCGGAATGGTTTCCGCCGATGACCTCGCGCGCGGCAGCGTCTATCCGCCGCTCACAAATATCCGAGACGTCTCGCTGCAGATCGCGACTGCGGTCGCCGAGGTCGCGCACGCCGACGGGCTCGCGGGGAGGCCGAGGCCGGACGATATCGCGGGCGACATCGCCGCAAAAATGTTCGTCCCCGACTACGCACTGTATTAGGCGAAGAGGTTCAGGGGACGGGATATCCATCTTCGAGCGATGCGTGCGATGCCAGCGGGAACGCGAGGTTTTCCACCGGCGGGCGTCCGGAAAACTTCCGGCAGCGGTCGGCCATGACCGACGCGGGGGATTTCGTGCGCGGAAGCGGATTCGCTAGCCCGGATATTTCACACTCGTAACTGTTCAGGTCGTTTGACCTGATTCTGGAAGGGTGGGCATGAAGGGCTGGCCGAGGGCGGCTTGGAAGCAGGCGTCCCAGAGGTTGATGCCCTGCTTGCGGCAGGTGGAGAGATAGCCCCGGATACGGGCGAAGCATCGGGCGCCTTCGAGAGTTCAGAAGCAGCCGGAGATCTTTTGTTTCACCTTGATCATGCGGATGTCCTGCTCGCCTTGGTTGTTGGTGAAAGGGACATCGGGATCAACAAGGAAGGCGAGGATGTAAAGGTCGTAGTCCTCGAGGCG
>DYRS01000338.1 GCA_020718585.1 Chthoniobacter flavus | reverse complement strand
CCGCCGGTAGTAGGCGGGCAGGCGGCTCTTCTGCCCGAACAGCATCGCCAGGTTGATCTGGGGGAGCGGCTCGCCGTCCCGGTTGTACCCGTATTGGATGTATTCGTTCCCGCGCGAGTGCGACGAGACCGATGTGATGTCATAGCACAGGTAGTCGTGCTCGGTCATCCTGCCCAGCCAGAGGGAGAGGAACCTCTGGCGGTCGTCCTCCGTGATCTTCAGCAGCAGCTCGCTGATCCGCTGGCTGATCATCAATCCTCCGGAGGGGTGCAGATGCCCGGCGCTCCACGGCTCGCTCCGGGATAGCGGCAACCCCTTCTGGACGATGAAGTAAACCAGGCTCAGCATCTCCGTGTGCAGCTCGGGGAAGCAACGCCTCAGGATGTCGGCGAGCCCGGTCTGCCCCGCCAGCTTGTCCAGCAGCAGGCATGGCCCCGCGACACGGGCCGTCGCCGCGGCCGCGGGGGCCGCCGCCCCCGCCGCCCCCGCCGCGTCCGGGACGCGCCTCCGGCGCGTCGGGACAACCTCCCCCGTCTCCTTGTCCAGACGGCCGACGCAGACCTGCTTGTTCCGCGGGGCCTTCTTCTCCTTGTCCCAATAGCTCTGGACGGAGTAGACATAGGTGACCCCGGTCTTCTTGTTGTGGTGATACGCACGGCTCGCCATGGAAAACCTCCTTCATAGTTACATTCTTCTATAATGTAACTATGTTTCGGGCAAAAAACAAGCGCCTTCGAAAAAAAAGACGCTCATTTTCAGCTTTTCATGTCATGCCGTAGTTACACCGCCCGGGAAATGAGGATTGACCTGATTGACCAAGCTGACGGATGGACTCTGCTGTTTTCAGGGCAGCCCCGTGTCTTCGCGGCTTCGTGCGATGATCTCCTCCCACCGTCTGTCCCACATCGTGGTCGGAGCAAGAAAATATTTTGATAGTCAATGGCTTGCAACACATTGTGGAACGCATCAAAGCCAGCCGGCGGCGGGTTTTCGCGGGCGGCGCGTCCGCGGGACCGCCTGAAGGCGGGACTACAAACGGCTCCGCCACGGGCGGCGCGGGTTGCACGGGCGGCGCGGGTTTTCGCGGGCGGCGCGTCCGCGGGACCGCCTGAAGGCGGGACTACAAAC
>DYRS01000337.1 GCA_020718585.1 Chthoniobacter flavus | reverse complement strand
CGCGCACTCCGTCCCAGAACGCCCACTGGAGGTCGGTGTCGAGGTTCATCTTGACCGCGCCGTAGTTGAGCGCCTCGCGGATTTCCTCGCGCGTTGAGCCGGATCCGCCGTGGAAAACGAAGTTCACCGGCTTAGGGCCGGTCCCGAATTTCTCCGCGATGTAGTCCTGCGAATTTTTCAGGATCACCGGCTTGAGCTTGACGTTGCCCGGTTTGTAAACCCCGTGGACGTTGCCGAAGGCGGCAGCGATCGTGAAGTTTGGGCTGATTTTGCTGAGGACCGCATAGGCCTCGGCGACCTCTTGGGGCTGGGTATAAAGCCTCGACTCGTCCACGCCGGAATTGTCAACGCCATCCTCCTCGCCGCCCGTGACGCCAAGTTCGATCTCGAGGGTCATGCCGATCTTGCTCATCCGCTCGAGGTAGCGCGCGCAGATTTCGATATTCTCCGCGAGCGGCTCCTCCGAGAGGTCGAGCATGTGCGAGCTGTAGAGCGGACGCCCGCATTTCGCAAACTGCTCCTCTCCGGCCGCGAGCATGCCGTCCACCCACGGGAGCAGCTTCTTCGCGCAATGGTCGGTATTGAGGATCAGCGGCACCCCGTAGGCCTTGGCTGCCGCATCAGCGTAGTGCGCCCCGGCGATCCCGCCGAGAATCGGCCCAAGCTGATTTTCCTTGCTGACCCCCTTGCCGATGAAAAATTGTGCGCCGCCATTCGAATACTGAATCATCATCGGCGAGTTGACCTCGCGCCCGGCGGCCAGTGCCGCGTTGACGGTGTTCGTCCCGATGCAGTTCACCGCAGGAAGCGCGAACTCGTTCGCCTTCGCATAGTCGAGAACTTCCTTCACTTCATCGCCGAACAGAACTCCGGCACGGAATTTTTTCTTGTCGCTCATAATGTGGTATGTGGTTTTTTTGTTGTGCGCCGCCGGATTCGGGCGGCATCCGTTCATTCCTAGCATTGGCGGCGGATTTGAAAAGCATGAATCCGGGGTCGGGGTGACCAAGGGCACATCTGTGATGGCAATTCCACCCCGTCACTTTGAAGAACACCGCCATCGCAACCGCTTTGAGTCCCCGCACTTTGAGCTTTTTGATTCCCGTCGTCCGATCCAGCGCCTCATGCA
>DYRS01000336.1 GCA_020718585.1 Chthoniobacter flavus | reverse complement strand
TTCGCCGAAACCGCTTGCCGTGGCCCCGGACGGCTGCGGCGAGCCGTCCCTACCGGGGGCGTCAGCTCCTTGGCCGCGATGATCCCCGGCGGATGCGCCGCAGGTAAAAGACCCCGCCAGGCAGCCCCCAGACAAGATAGACGAACATCCCGGTGATCGAGATGAGAAGTCCGGTCCCGCGCGCCACCCCGCAGAGCTCTTGCAGAAGCTGCTCGAACAGAGCCTCGCGGACACCCATCCCGTTGAGGCTGATCGGAAGCGAGGAGACTGCGGTGACCAGCGGCATGATGGATGTCATGTCGATAAAACTCACTTTCGCGGTAAACGCGAGCGCGACAAAATAAAACGCGCTAAAATAGCTTATGAGCATCGGGACGGTGTAGACGGCGCCGAGGATCGCCTCGCGGCGGTTCTCGATGCAGAGCTGCCACAGGGTCGAAAGCTTGACGATCTGGGCGCGCAGCGGAAACCGCGCGGGCAGGCGGCCGACAAGATGCCGGCTTGTCAGGACAAACGACGCGGCCAGTCCGACGCCGGTCGCGAAGAGCACGATTGCGAAGACCTTCATCGTGTTGCCCACCGCGAAGCTGGCCGCAAACCACGTGCTTCGCGACCAAGCGAACCCCAGCCCCATGCCGACGAGCACGATCACCGCGAGCAGGCGGTCCACCGCCACGCTCAGAAACCCAGCCGTCCGGTGCTCCGGGTAATCGCGCATCAGAAAAACCACCCGCACGACATCCCCTCCGGTGGTGCCCGGCAAAAACTGGTTGAAAAATGCCCCGATAAAAAACAACTGCGACACCTCTCCGAACGGCACCCGCAGGTGGAGCATCCGGAGAAAAAGCTGCCAGCGCGCGATCCCGAAAAATTCGCAAACCCCGGCCGCCGCGAACGCCGCGATCATCCACCTCCAGTCGGCCATCTGCAATGCCTCCCACATCGTCCGCCGGCGCTGGGGGTCGTGGAACAGCCACCACAGGAGCCCGATGGTCACCACCGCCTGCAACGCGGTCAGCAGATGCCGTCCCGCCCCGGACATCTCCAACAAACGCTTTGTGCGGGAACCCTGTGCCACGCCCGCCATTTGAAACAGGTTCCCGCGCCGGAGCGATCAAAATCCACGTCG
>DYRS01000335.1 GCA_020718585.1 Chthoniobacter flavus | reverse complement strand
ATCCGTTCCTACGGGGAGGTGAAGAACCCGAAGAGCGGAAAGATCGAGTCGCGGGCGTGGTGCGAGGCGATTGTGCAGCGGGTGCCGGACCCGATGAAGGACGCTCCCACTAACGACGATATTGTCTGGCCCGAGCGCCCCCAAACACCAATGAATCCGGTCAATACCGCCGGCAGAAAATTCAAAGTCATCGCGTTCCGGTGGCTGACCCCGGAGGAGGTTTGATGCCATGAGAGTTCTGATCCTGATCCTGCTTGCCGTTGCCCCGCTTGTCGCGCAGACGCCGCCCGCTGCTCCGCCTGCGACATTCCGCGTTCTTTATATCGACCGGCGCCCAACGGCCGCCGAGGTCGCGGCGGCCGAGGCCGCCGACCAACCCCTTGAGCCGACCGTGTTTTACCTGGCCCCCGCTGGAGAGAAGAAGAAGCTGGAGTTCAGGCCGTTGTTCCTGCCATTCTCCCGCCTTGCCGCACCTGTCACGCTTCCCGCCGGGTCCCCGCTTGTGCTTTTCTCGAAACCCGATCCCGCCGCGAAATTTGCCGAGATTCCAGCCGGCCAGAAATCCGAGGTTGTCGCAGTGCTGCGGGCCTCCCGGGATCAGGCCTTCCGCGACGCGAAAGTGCAATTGCTCGACGCCGGCAGCGGATTTCCCTTCGGACAGATGCGCGTGATCAATGCCACGGACCGCAAAATTGCGGTGAAGACCCTCGACCCTCCGAAGCAAATCGAACCCGGCGGAGTCGTGACGTTCAAGCCGACCCCCGCACGCCGCGACACAGTTCCCGTGCTGGCGGGCGTCGAAGATCGCGGGACGTGGCGCGAAATTCATTCCGGCGCGACAAAGGTCCGGCCTAACAACCGGGTCCTCCTGCTTGTCAGCGGGCAGTCCTCCCCGGATGGAACACCTTCCTACTCGGTCGAGTATCTGGCGGAAACCGCCCCGGAAACCGGCCAATGATTCCCCGCCCCAACCGACCTCAACGCAGTGCCTTTGTCCGCCCTCGCTGCGCCCATCGCCCCCCGCCTGAAGGCGGAACTACGAACAGGCAACCGGCGTCTCCGTTTGTAGTTCCGCATTTATGCGGTGCCTTTTCCTGCGTGCGAGGACACCCCCGGAGCCGCCTGAAGGCGGAA
>DYRS01000147.1 GCA_020718585.1 Chthoniobacter flavus | reverse complement strand
CCCCTTTTCTTCTCAATTATGGGCCGTGAACGGCTACTCTTTTTTTCGCCCTCAAACCAGCTCCAGTGCTTGCGCTCTGCCTTTCCGGACAGGCTCTAAGATAGCAATAATAAATGGCTAACCCATTTTGCCTCGCGGGGGAACACCTCGACCGCGTGCTCGACTCAATCCTCGAGGTCCTCACCGCAAGGCTCCCGTCCGGTCCGGCGAATCTGGCTTGAGCTGCCTGCAGATCGGGTTATCTACGGAAATGGATTTCACAAATGCCGACTCCGAAAACACTGTTTCCGTGAGTCCCCCGGTTGCGGATTTCGACTACGAGCTGCCGCCGGAACTCGTCGCATCGCGTCCGTCCGCCCGCCGCGACGGATCTCGGATGCTCGTCGTGGACCGCGTGTCGGGAGAGATCTTGCACCGCACGTTCCGAGAGTTTCCCTCGTTCCTCCGGCCCGGCGACCGGGTCGCACTCAACGATTCCCGTGTTATCAAATCCCGCCTCCTCGCGCCGGATAAAAACATCGAAATTTTCCTTCTCGAGCCGTGCGGCGAACGTCGGTGGAAATCCCTCGTGCGGCCGGGCAGGAAATTGCGACCGGGCGCGCGCGTCACGATCGCCGGCACCGAAGCGACCGTGCTCGATGTGCTTGCCGGCGGCGAGCGGGTCGTCGAGTTCGCGCGCGAGCCGGACCTCGAAAAATTCGGCCACATCCCGCTGCCTCCGTATCTGAGGCGCGCTGCCGACGCCGACGATGACGGCCGCTACCAGACCGTCTATGCCTCCCCGCCCGGCTCGGTCGCGGCGCCCACGGCCGGACTCCATTTCACCGGGGAAATGCTCGCCGGCATCCCGCATTCGTTCCTCACCCTGCACGTCGGCGCGGGCACGTTTCTGCCGGTCAAATCCGAGCGCGTCGCCGACCACGCGATGCACGAGGAATGGTATGAGATCTCCCCGCAGGCCGCCCACGAGCTCAACGCCGCCGCGCGGATCGTCGCGGTCGGGACCACCGCCGCCCGCGTCCTCGAATCCCGTCCGAAAGGCGCGCTCACCGCCTGCACCGCGCGCACGGACATCTTCATTTATCCGCCCCACACATTCCTCCGCACCGGCGCGCTGCTCACCAACTTCCACCTCCCGCGCTCGACCCTCCTCATGCTCGTCTGCGCGTTTGCCGGACGCGATCTCGTCCTCCGCGCCTACCGCGAGGCGATCGCCGAAAGGTATCGCTTCTACAGCTACGGCGACTGCATGCTCGTCCTCTGAAATGACGGATTTCCCCCCAAAGATTTTTTTGAAAAAAATGTGTTTTTATTCTTGCCTACTGGAAATCGATTCGTAAACTCCTCTCTCCCGCGGGCTGTGGGGTGGATGAATCAAACCACGTTCAAGCGTGGTTTTTTTGTCCCTTGGGAAAATGTTAAAAATGACTCCGGCCTGCAGAAACACTTTTTTTGAAATGAACACGCACAATGACATGCCAGCCGACTCCACACGGAGCCCGCACGGAATTTGTCCGCAGACAATTTGACCATGAGCGCGACCGTCCTCACAGCCGCCGATGCAGAGAAGGCGAAGATCCAACTGATTACCGATGAAGCCAAGGGCTGCCAGGCCGTGCACGACGTCGTTGTCGCGATCCAGGCCGCCCGCCGCAGCGGCACCGCCTGCGCGAAGACCCGCGGCGACGTGAACCTGTCGGGTCGCAAGCCCTGGCGCCAGAAGGGCACCGGGCGCGCCCGCGCTGGCTCGTTCTCCAGCCCGGTCTGGGTCGGCGGCGGTGCAGCGCACGGCCCGAAGGTCCGCGACTATACAAAGAACACCCCGAAGGCGGTCAAAAAGCTCGCCCTCCGCAAGGCACTCAGCGCGCGCATCCTCGAAGGCGACGTGATCCTCGTCGAGTCGTTCGCGGTCGCCGAGCCGAAGACAAAGCTCTTCGTCGCCCTCCTTGAGCAAACTGCCGCGAAGGCCCGCAAGACGCTCGTCGTCTCCACCGTGTTCGACGAGCCCACCCTCAAGGCCGCCCGCAACGTGGCCGCCTCCCAGCTCACCCGCGCGGCCGACCTCAACACCGAGCAGCTCCTTGCCTTCGACAAAATCGTCCTCACCCGGGACGCGCTCGAAATCCTCTCCGAAAGGCTCGCGCCATGAACGAAGTCCACGACCACATCCAATCCGTCCTCCTCACCGAGAAGGCCACGCTCCTCTCCGAGAAGTTCAATAAATACGTCTTCCGCGTCAGCCCGGTCGCCAACAAAATCCAGATCAAGCGCGCGATCGAGGTCATCTTCAAAAAGAAGGTCGTTGACGTGAACACCGCGAACTACGCCGGAAAGAAAAAGCGCGAGCGCAAGGCCGATTTCGGCCGCCGTCCGCACTGGAAAAAGGCGATCGTCACACTCAAGGCGGGCGAAAAACTCGACCTCGTCTAACTCGACCACAACATGGCACTCAAGACTTTCAGACCGCTCACTCCCGCCGCCCGGTTCAAGGCGCTCCCGGATTTTGCCGAAATCACCAAGGGCACCCCGGAAAAATCGCTCACCGAAGCGATCAAGCGCACCGGCGGACGCAACAACAAGGGCCGGATCACCATGCGCCATCGCGGCGGCGGACACAAGCGCCGCTACCGAATCGTTGACTTCAAGCGGACAAAACGCGACGTCGTCGCCGAGGTGATCGCGATCGAATACGATCCGAACCGCTCCGCCCGCCTCGCACTCCTCCAATATTCGGACGGCGAAAAAACCTACATCCTCGCTCCCGTCGGCCTCGCCGTGGGATCGAAGGTCATCGCCGGTGAAAAGGCCGACCCCTCGGTCGGCAACTCGCTCCCATTGAAAGCCATCCCGCTCGGATCCTCGATCCACAACGTCGAGCTCATCCCGGGCCGCGGCGGCCAGATCATCCGCAGTGCCGGCTCGGTCGCGATCCTCGCCAACCGCGAGGGCGGCTATGCGCTCGTCAAGCTCGCCTCGGGCGAAATCCGCCGGATTAACGAAAACTGCTTCGCTACGCTGGGACAGGTCGGCAATACCGATCACATGAACGTCTCCGCAGGCAAGGCCGGCCGCACCCGCTGGCTCGGTCGCCGTCCGCACGTCCGCGGGATGGTCATGAACCCGGTGGACCACCCGATGGGCGGCGGTCAGGGCAAGAGCAAGGGCGGCGGCGGACGCCACCACCCGATGTCCCCTTGGGGCCAGCTTGCCAAGGGGTTCAAAACCCGCCGCAAACACAAGCCGAGCGACAGCTTCATCGTCCAGCGCCGTAAAGCCAAAGCCAAGAATTAACCATGTCACGCTCCCTGAAAAAAGGCCCGTTCGTCGAGTGGAAACTGCTCGATAAAATTGACCGGATGGTCGAATCCGGCGTCAAAAAACCGATCAAAACTTGGTCGCGCCGTAGCACCGTCACCCCGGACTTCGTCGGGCACACGTTCAACGTCCACAATGGCAAGACGTTCATTCCTGTTTTCGTAACCGAGAACATGGTCGGACACAAACTCGGCGAGTTTTCGCCGACCCGCATCTTTAAGAAACACGGTTCTCACACCGCAAAAGTGACGAAATAACACGATGAGAGTTGTCGCCACGGCGGCAGCGATCATGGTCCTGTCGGCGATCTCCGGATCGCTGGCTAGGGACACCCGATCTTTGACAGATTTTGAATACGTCCAGCTGGGACAGGAGATTTCCATCCCGGCCCAGGATGACGCAGGCGCGGAAAGCCTGGAGGAACGTCTCGTGCTCGCGCGGGCGTCCATCAAGGCTCTCACCGATGCCCTTGCCCTCGCCAACAGCGAGGCCGAGGTCTTCAAGCGCCAAGCGGCGGATCTCCAGCTCAAACTCGACGCCTACGGGCTCGCCGGCTTCGAAAAAGAACCGGCAAAAATCGAGCAGAGACTGCTCGCCGCCGTCCGCGACCTCCGGCTCGTCAAAAAGCAGAACGAAGACGCCAACAGCCAGCTCGTTCGCCTCTCCGAAAGCATCCAGCTCCTCATCAAAACCAGCGAAAAAATCAACCCGCAGGCTCGGATGGGGGTCGAGGCAGAGCTCCGGAAAACGAGCGAGATCCTCGGCTCATCGCAGGCGCCGAGCGCGGCCGGGATCGAAGCCACGCTCTCGGATGGCATGGTGGTCGATCTCAAGGAAGAGCTCTCGCTGGTCGTCGCAAACATCGGAGCCAAGCACGGCGTGAAAGTCGGAATGCCATTCCAGATCTGGCGGGACAGCCGGCTGATCGGCACCGTGCGCGTGGTGGACGTGAGGGACCGCATCTGCGGCGCAATTATTCAAAATCTCGAATCAGAAAAAGAGCCGGTGAAAACCGGCGACCGCCTCCGGGTGGATGCCAGACAATAACATTTTAACAAACAAAACATGCAGGTAAAATCCATTTACAGATTCGCGCGAATCTCGGCCTTCAAGGCGCGCGAGGTGACCCGTGAGATCCAGGGCCTCCCCGCGACCGACGCGTTGGACATCCTACGCCACACCCCGAAGAAGGCCGCGCTGCTCGTCATCAAGACTCTCAAGAGCGCGATCGCCAACGCCGAAAACAACAACAACGTCAACCCCGCGACGCTCGTCGTGAAGGAGGCGGTTGTCGGCGAGGGTGCCACGTTCAAGCGCTCCCAGCCGAAGGCCCGAGGCAGCGCCGGCCCGATCCGCAAGCGGACCAGCCACATCCGCATCGTCGTCACCGACGAAATTGAAATCAAGCGCCGCGAGCCCGCGGCAAAAAACAAAAAGCCCCGCGCCAAAAAAACCGCGTCGAAAAAGCCGGCTCCGGCCGCTGCCGCCACCGCAGAAACCTCCGCCCCCGCCGCGGACTCGAAGGAATAACTCATGGGACAAAAAGTCAACCCGATCGGATTCCGCCTCCCCGTCAGCCGCGACTGGGGATCGCGCTGGTATGCCTCGCGAAAGGATTTTGCCGACTACCTTCTGGCGGATGCCAAAATCCGCGAGGCCCTCAAAAAGAAACTCAAGCAGGCGGCCGTCGCACGCATCGTCATCGAGCGCGCATGGAACAGCCTGCGCGTCACGATCCACACCGCCCGCCCGGGCGTCGTCATCGGCCGGCGCGGCTCGGAAATCGAAAACCTCACGAAGGAGGTCAGCGATCTCGCGAGCGGCAAGCAGGTCAAAATTGACATCGTCGAGATCAAGAGCCCGGACCTCGACGCCCAGCTCGTCGCCGAGAATG
>DYRS01000146.1 GCA_020718585.1 Chthoniobacter flavus | reverse complement strand
CTTTCTCGCGCGCGGCGGCGAGGATCTTTTCGCACGGGACCATGACCCCGAGGTCAATGACCTCGTAGTTGTTGCAGGCGAGGACGACGCCGACGATGTTTTTGCCGATGTCGTGGACATCGCCCTTGACCGTGGCCATGAGGATCCGGCCCTGCGCGCGGGCGTTCGGGTTCGCCGCGCGCTCGGCCTCCATGTGCGGGGTCAGCCATGCGACGGATTTTTTCATCACGCGCGCGCTCTTGACGACCTGCGGCAGGAACATTTTCCCGGTGCCGAACAGGTCTCCGACAACCTTCATGCCATCCATGAGCGGGCCCTCGATGACGAGGAGCGGGCGTCCGTATTTTTCGAGTGCCTCGGCAGTATCGGCATCCACAAAATCCACGACCCCCTTGATGAGAGCGTGCTTGAGCCTCTGCTCGACCGGGCCCTCGCGCCACGAGAGGTCGGCGGTCGGGGTGGTCGCCCTGCCGGATTTCGATTTGATCGTGTCGGCGAACGTGACGAGCCGCTCGGTCGCGTCGGACCGGCGGTTGAAGAGCACGTCCTCGACGAGCGCGACGAGATCCTTCGGGATCTCCTCGTAAACCCCGAGCATGCCCGCGTTGACGATCCCCATGTCGAGGCCGGCACGGATGGCGTGGAAGAGGAACACTGAGTGCATCGCCTCGCGGACCGGGTTGTTCCCGCGGAACGAGAACGAGATGTTGCTGATCCCGCCGCTCACCCGCGCGTGCGGGAGGTTGGTTTTGATCCATCGCGCGGCCTCGATGAACGCGACCCCGTAGCCGTTGTGTTCCTCGATGCCGGTCGCGATCGTCAGGATGTTCGGATCAAAAATGATGTCCTCCGGCGGGAACCCGACGTCCTCGACGAGGATCTTGTAGGTACGCGCGCAGATCTCAGTTTTTCGCTCGAGCGAGTCCGCCTGCCCGTGCTCGTCAAATGCCATGATGATCGCAGCCGCCCCGTAGCGCCGGACCAGCCGGGCATGGTGCCGGAACTCGTCCTCTCCGGCCTTGAGCGAGATGGAGTTGACCACGCACTTCCCCTGCACGCACCGGAGCCCTGCCTCGATGACCTCCCACTTCGACGAATCAATCATCACCGGCACGCGCGAGATGTCCGGCTCGCTCGCGATGAGGTTCAGGAACCGGGTCATCGCCGCCGCCCCGTCGAGCATCCCCTCGTCCATGTTGACATCAATGACCTGCGCTCCGGCCTCGACCTGCTGGCGCGCGACCGCAAGCGCGCCGTCGAAATCGCCCGCAAGGATCAGCTTCGCAAATTTCGGCGAACCAGTGACGTTCGTGCGCTCACCGACGTTGATGAACGGGATCTCCGGGCGCGCGGTAAACGGCTCGAGCCCGCTGAGCCGAAGCGTGGGCGTGCGCTCGGGGATTCGGCGCGGCGGCAGGCCCCTCACGGCATCCGCAATCGCTCGGATGTGCGGCGGCGTCGTGCCGCAGCACCCGCCGATGATGTTCAGCCAGCCCTGCTCCGCCCATTCGCGGAGCTGGGGCGCGAGCGACTCCGGAGTCTCGGGAAACCCGGTCGGCGAGAGAGGGTCGGGGAGGCCGGCATTCGGATACGTGCTCACGTAGAACGGCGCGATCTGCGAAATCTCCTCGATGTGCGGGCGCATTTCCTTCGGCCCAAGCGCGCAGTTAAGCCCGATCGAAAGGAGGGGAAAATGCGACACTGAGTTCACGAACGCCTCGACCGTCTGGCCGGTCAGCGTGCGCCCGCTCAGGTCGGTGATCGTGCCCGACACCATCACCGGCAGCCTCGGGTGGGACTCGAAAAATTCCGAGATTGCGAAGAGCGCGGCCTTGGCGTTGAGCGTGTCGAAAACCGTCTCGACGAGAAGGATGTCCACCCCCCCGGCGACGAGGTTCTCGACCTGCTCGCGATATGCGGTCGTGACCTGCTCGAACGTCACGTCCCGCTTACCGGGGTCGTTGACATCGCGCGAGATCGAAAGCGTGCGGTTGAGCGGTCCGACCGCCCCGGCGACAAAGACATGCCGGTCGGTGCAGGCGTCGGCCGCCGCGCGCGCGATCCGCGCCGCCTCGAGGTTCAGCTCCGGCACGAATACCTCGAGCCCGTAGTCCGCCTGCGCGATCGTCGTCGAGCTGAATGTGTTCGTTTCGATGATGTCCGCCCCCGCCCCGATGTAGGCGTCGTGGATCTCGCGTACGACATCCGGCCGGGTCAGCACGAGGAGATCGTTATTCCCCTTGAGGTCCTGCCCGGCCCAGCCCGCAAACCGGTCGCCGCGGTAGTCGGACTCCTCGAGCTTGTATCGCTGGACCATCGTTCCCATCGCCCCGTCGAGGATGAGGACGCGTTCGGAAAGAAGTTCTCGGAGGCACTTTTCGGTGGATGAGATCATTTCGGGGCTGACTTTACCGGCAATCTTTCGGACGCAAACCGAAAAATGCGGATACTGGCACTCGCGAATGCCAGAAATTTACAAAACCAACGCCGAGGCCATGAGTTCTCCGGGTTAACTTGCCCGGAGCGAGAATTCCGAAATCTCCGCCTGAAGAGCCGATTTTGCGAGACGCACGAATTTTCTCACGAGCATCGGATCCTTTTTTCCGGGCGAGAGCTCGACGCCGCCGGCGACATCCACCGCAACCGGGCGGACCGCCACGACCGCCTCGCGAACGTTGTCGGGGCGGAGCCCGCCGGCGAGGAGGATTTTTTCCGAAGGGTTTGCTGCGACAAATTTTCGTGCAATTTCCGGGTCGAGGCGTTTTCCGGTGCCCCCGTAGGCGTGTGCGCTCCAGGCGTCAAGGAGGAGCGCGGGCGCACGAAACGCGAGCGCCCGGTCGAGCGCGCCGGCATCCGAGACCCGCACCGCACGGATCCAGTGCGGGAAGCCGGCGGTCGTGCAAAATTCCGGAGTTTCGTCGCCGTGGAACTGGATCCACTCGAAGCATTCCGCCCGTCGCAGCACGTCGAGAAGGGCGGCGGCGGGGTTCACCACCACGGCAACCCGAACGCACGATCCCCCGAGCGCACGAATCCACGGGATCGAAAGCACCGGGTCAATGTGGCGGCGCGACCCGGAAAAAAAGTTGAATCCGAGCGCATCGGCCCCGGCGTCTGCACACATTGCGGCGTCGTCAGGCCCGGTAAGCCCACAGATTTTGACCTGCGGCCCGGGCGCGTCGAGGAAACTCATCGGGCGGCTAGTTCAGCGTCCGGGCATCGGCCTTTTTCATCGCCGGATGGTGAGTGATCGCATGGATTTTTCCGTCGCTTGAGCGGAAGAACGAGCTCAGCAGCCAACTGACAATCCCTATGATGATCGCCCCGAAAAATGCGCTCCAAAACCCGTCCACCGTAAACCCCGGGAGCAGCACCGAAACGAGCTGCAGGAGCAGAGCGTTCACCACAAAGATGAAGAGCCCCATTGTCACGATGATGAACGGCAGCGAGAGCAGCAGCAGGAGCGGGCGCACAAACGCATTGATGATCCCCAACATCAGAGAGGCACCGAGCAGCGCGCCGGTCGAAGCACACCGGATCCCGATATCCAGCTTCACCGCAGCAAATACTGCAACCGTCGTCACCGCCCAGCGAATAAGAAATGCTGACATGCCCCCGAACGTAATTTGCCGCGCACTTTTTTTGAAGATTTATTTTGCCACGGGAGCTGGTTTGGCTGCACAAAGAGCGTGCCATGTCAAAAAAGAAGACAGTCAAGGAACACAAGGATAAAAAGGCAGCCGAAAAGAAGGGTGCCGAAAAACCAAAGAAAACCACAGTGAAGGTCGTGCTCCCGCCGCTGCCCTCGCTGGTTGCCGTGCCCGCTCCTGTCGCGCCCGTCGCCCCGGCCGAAAAGTCCGCCAAAAAGCAGGCCGCTGCCGAAAAGCTCCCGAAAAAGTCAACAAAGCGTGCGGCGGCCCCCAAGAAGGAAGCCGCGCCCGCGATCACTACCGATGATATCGGGCTCCGCGCGTATTATATCGCCGAGCGTCGGCAGAAGATGGGCTGGCCGGGCAACTCGGCCGACGATTGGATCGAGGCCGAATGCCAGCTCGTCGCCGAGGCGAAAAAGAAAAAGTAGGCCTTCCGCAGCGTGGCCATCGCACGCACGGAGCCCGATAATCTGCCATGATGAACGGCGCGATCCATCGCGTGGTCCGCGACACTCTGCGTTCGTATGGGGATGTCGGCGGGCTGAACAATACCGACGGGCACAACCTCCCGTCGAAGCGCGCGCTCGGGCACGTTTGCGGGCTCCTGCTGCAAGTGCTGTTTCCCGGATTCCACGACGAACGGCCGATCCACCAGGCCGAACTGGCCGACCTCACGGAGGAACGCCTAGCGAAGCTCGCCGACGCGATGCGGGATCTCATCGTGAAGAGCCTGAGCGTGCGGGATGCCCCCCGGCCCGGGGAGATGACAGACGATGTCCTGATGCGGTTTCTGGGGGCACTTCCGGGGGTGCGGGAGCTTCTGCGCACCGACATCGCGGCGGCCTACGAGGGCGACCCCGCCGCGATCAGTAGCGAGGAGATCATCCTCTCGTATCCGTGCATCGAGGCGATCGCGATCCAGCGGCTCGCCCACATTCTCTACCTCGAGGAAATTCCGCTCCTTCCGCGCATGATGACCGAGTGGGCTCACGCGCGCACCGGGATTGACATCCACCCGGGCGCACAGATCGGCGCGTATTTTTTTATTGATCACGGCACGGGAGTCGTGATCGGCGAGACCTGCGTGATCGGCGCGCATGTGAAGCTCTACCACGGGGTGACGCTCGGTGCCCGAAGCTTCGCGAAGGACGAGTCCGGACACATCGTCAAGGGCGGGAAGCGGCATCCGAACGTCGGGGCGCGCGTCACGATCTACCCGAATTCGACAATCCTCGGCGGTGAAACAACGATCGGGGCCGACTCGACAATCGGCGCAAACGTCTTCCTCATGCGGAGCGTCCCGCCCGGCTCTCTCGTCGTCTCCGAAGAAAAGCAGCTCCGGATCATGGAAAAATCCGCCGCCCCGGAAATCGAATGGTTCATCTGAACCGCGCCCGCCTGGCGGTCGTCGGCGCGGTCGCTGCGGTGGCGGCCGCAACGAACGCATCGAACGCGCACGCCAACTCATCGGCGACCCACCGCCGGAACCTCGCCCGACCACCGCAAATGAAAAAGGCAAAGAAAAAGGGGGCAGCCATTCAATCCCTGATCCGCGCGTAATTTTTAGCTTTTGAAAAAATTCCCTCTCAAGTTGCAT
>DYRS01000334.1 GCA_020718585.1 Chthoniobacter flavus | reverse complement strand
TTCTGGCCGTTGACGGTCAAAAAGCCGTGCGCGTACACCGCGGTCGGCAGGCGGTGGCCGGAATACTTCAGCATCGCCGGCCAGAACAGGGCGTGGAAATACAGGATGTCCTTGCCGATGAAATGCACCAGTTCGGTCTTCGCGTCGGCGCCCCACCAGGCGTTGAAGTCGAGGCCGTTGTCCGCGGCGTATTTGGCGAAGCTCGCCATGTAGCCCACCGGTGCGTCCAGCCACACATAGAAATACTTGCCCGGCGCGCCGGGAATCTCGAAGCCGAAGTAGGGCGCGTCGCGGCTGATGTCCCAGTTGTTGAGGCCGGAGGCGAACCATTCCTGCATCTTGTTGGCCGCTTCGGCCTGCAGCGTGCCCGAGGTCGTCCACTCGGCGAGGAAGGTTTCGCAGTCGCCGAGCTTGAAGAAGTAGTGCTCGGAATCCTTGTGCACCGGCGTGGCGCCCGACACGGCCGACACCGGGTTTTTCAGCTCGGTCGGGCTGTAGGTCGCGCCGCAGACTTCGCAGTTGTCGCCGTACTGATCGAGCGCGCCGCACTTGGGGCATTCGCCCTTGATGAAGCGGTCCGGCAGGAACAGGTTTTTGACCGGGTCGTACAGCTGGGCGATGGTCTTGACGTCGATCAGCCCGGCGTCCTTGAGGCTCAGATAAATCTTCGACGCCAGTGCGCGGTTCTCGTCCGAATGCGTCGAGTAGTAATGGTCGAAGCCGATGTGAAAGCCGGCGAAGTCGCGCGTGTGCTCGTCCCACACCCGGCCGATCAGGGTTTCCGGGGTGATGCCTTCCTTCTCCGCACGCAGCATGATCGCGGTGCCGTGAGTGTCGTCGGCGCACATGTAGCGGCAGTCGTGGCCGCGCATCTTCTGGAAGCGCACCCAGATGTCGGTCTGGATGTATTCGACCAGGTGGCCGAGGTGGATGCTGCCGTTGGCGTAGGGCAGGGCGGAAGTGACGAGAATCTGGCGGGACATGAGAGCAGCCGGGGCACGGAAGGCCGCCATTTTAACCGCGCGGATGCTTAAAAGCGCGAGCCGGGCTGCTGCAGAAACGCGATTTCATCGGCGCGGCTGGCTCGGCCGAGCAAGGCGTTGCGATGCGGAAAGCGGCCGAAACGCGCGATGACTTCGCGGTGTTTG
>DYRS01000025.1 GCA_020718585.1 Chthoniobacter flavus | reverse complement strand
GACTTTCTGGCAAGGCGCTTGCCGTCGGTGCCATTTCTGCCTTATCGTGCAGGGCATGCGAAACCGGGCGTTGGGCGAGGCGAAGGTGATTTTTGCGGTGCTGGGCATTGCCTGGCTGACCGCGTTTGTGCTTTCGTCGGCATCGTCATTGGCACTCGTCGCTTCGATCATCCTGGCAATCGCGATCCTTTTCACCGCCTACTTTTTTCGTGATCCCGAGCGGGTGCCGCCGCCCGACGAATCGGTTGCCGTGGCACCGGCCGACGGGCTGGTGACGACGGTGGACGAGGTGGAGGAGGGCGAATTTCTCAACGCGCGCGTCCGCCGGGTCGGGATTTTTCTTTCGGTGCTCGACGTCCATGTGAATCGGTCGCCGATCGCGGGCGAGGTCCTCCATTCCGAGCCGAAGCCGGGGCGGTTTTTGGACGCGCGCGATCCGGATTCCTCGCTCTGGAACGTGAGCCGGTCGTGGGTGATCTCGGGACCGGTTGGAACTGTTCTTGTGCGCCAGATCACCGGGGCGATCGCGCGCCGGATATGTCCGTGGGCGGTTGTTGGCGACTCGCTGGTCCGCGGCGAGAGGTTTGGGATGATCCGGTTCGGCTCGCGCACCGAGCTCCTCGTGTCGATGGATGCGGAGATTCTTGTTCGTCCCGGCGATCGGGTCCGGGGCGGCGAAACTGCTATTGTCCGGATGCCAACCCCACAAAAATGAGCGATCCGGACGAGCCAAAGATCTATCTTCTTCCGAACCTGATGACGGCTGGAAACCTGTTCTGCGGGTTTGCGGCGGTACTGCAGATCATCGATGCCGCGTTGATGGTGGCGGCAGGGAAGTCGACCGGCTCGCTTTACCACGAGGCGATCGCGTTCATCCTTGGTGCCTGCGTCTTCGATCTTCTCGACGGACGTCTCGCGCGGCTCGGCGGGCACGAGAGCGCGTTCGGGCGGGAGTTCGACTCGCTGGCCGACATCGTCTCGTTCGGGGTCGCGCCGGCACTGCTCGTATATCAGATCGTGCTCATTGATTTCCAGAAAACCGGATGGATGATCGCGTTTTTCTACCTCCTGTGCGGCGGGCTCCGCCTCGCGCGGTTCAACTGCTCGGCGGCTGCGGCGGGAGCGAGCCCCGAAAAGGATTTTCAGGGGTTTCCGATTCCGGCCGCCGCCGGGCTGATCGCCTCGCTGACGCTGTTCATGCTGTGGATGCAGGCCGACGATCTGGTGCTCGGGCCGTGGAAGTTCGCGCTGCCGGTGCTCCTGCTTTTTCTTTCGTTCATGATGTTCAGCCGGGTCCGCTACCCGAGCTTCAAGGGCCTGAACTGGCGGACCCAGCGCTCGCTCACCGCGTTCCTCTTCCTCATCCTCGTGCTCGCGTTCACCGCGCTGAACTACCGGTGGATGCCCGCCGTCCTCTTCGTCCTTTTTCTCGTCTATGGGTTTGTCCGCCCGTTCATCTCGAAGGCGATCAAAAAGGAAATCGAGGAGGACGACACGGAGCCCAAAGAGTCGGCCTGAGCTGGCCGACCCGTCGGCGCATGCTCAGCGGCGCGACCTCCGCCTGCCGCGTCGCGCGGAACGCGATTTTTTGGCGGTCCCTGCGTGAGCGGAGCCGGAATCGAACGGAGGCTTGAGGTCGAGTGCCTCCATGATTTTCAACGCGGCGAATGCGTCGTTCGCCGCATAGGCGAGCTGCCGGGGCGTGAGCTCGGCGGCCGCCCAGTTGCTGGTGGTGGTGGATTTGGATTTTGGAAAGCCCAGCTTGAGCACCGCCCCCATCGCGGCGCGCACCCCGATCTGGCCGGGATAGCCCATCTTCCGAAAAATGTGATCGAGGTCGAGGACCGCATCCGGCGTAACTCCTAGGCGATTGCGGATCTGCCCGTGATCGTTTTTTAGTCCGAAGCCGACTTTGAGCACGCGCGAGGATTCGATCAGGCCGGCGACCACCTCGAGGCACTCGCGCCGGTGAAGCTGGAAAATAAACGCCCTGTCCGTGAGCGCGAACTGCACGACGTGCGGTCCGCCGCTTTTCTCGCCCACCCGGAATGTCGGCTTCGCTTCGGTGTCGAATCCGGCGACTCCGGCCCCGAGGATTTCTCCGGCCGCCGCCTCGCACTCGGCTTTTGTCTTGGGCAAATGGATGCGGTCCGGCGGAAGCCCTGCGAACGGCAGCAGGAGTGCCGTCTCCGCCTTCGTCGGCGCAACCGGGCGTGCCTTGCCGGGCGTGTTCGGCTGCGACCTGCCCCGGGAAACGGCGCCCCGCTTGGTTTCGGATTCGATGAAGCCCGCGCGCTCCGCACCGCCCGATGGCTGTGCGGTTTCCGGCCGCAGCGGCTTGGGCGCGACCTTTTGGTGCGGCGAGGTCTTTCCTCCTTCCCGCTTCGGCTTGCCCGGAGCTGTTGCCGGCAAACCGAGTAGCCGGGCGACCGAACGCAAAAAGCGCGATGCGAAGGCCGTTCGCTTGTTCCGCTTCGGGCGGGTATGCTGTGTGGTTTTTTTCATCTCCGGGGTGGTGTCCTCACGCATGTTGAACGTCTCAGCGTCCATAATCAACCGGGATCGCCGTTCGCTGCGGGCACGGCCACTCCTCCATACATGGCCAAATGTCCTGTTTCTATGCAATGATCGTCTCAGCAGTTTTCCTCAGGATCAGGAGCCCTGCCCGGAAGATTGCCGCTTACCCTTCTCCCCCCGGACCGAGGAAACGGACCCTGCGGTCTGCGCGGGGGAGGCGGATTGTGAGTGTGAGCCCGCGACCGGGGCTGCTCTCGATGACGACCTCGCCTCCGTGGGCGCGGACGATCCGGCGCACGATGAGCAGTCCGAGCCCGTTGCCGTCGGATTTCGTCGTGAAATACGGCTCGAAGATTCGCGAAATATTCTCCGGCGCGATCCCGCCGCCGGAGTCGGCGAACGCGACGCTGACATGCGTCTCGTCGGACGAGGTGGCGATGCGCAGGATGCCGCCCGATTTCATCGCCTGGAAGGCATTCCGACTCACATTGTAAAACGCCTGCTTGATCTGCTCGCCGTCGAGGTCAATCGGTGGGAGCCTAGGGTCGAGATCGCTCTCGACCAGGATGTCGCGGTCCTGGATTTCGGCGGCCAGAAACGCGAGCGTTTCCTCGACAATCCGATTGATGTCCACAGGCCGAACCTCGAGCGGCTGCGGGCGCACGGCCCGCAGGAACTGGGTGATGATGTGGTCGAGCCGGGCGACTTCGCCGCGCGCGACTGCGACCGATTCTTCGAGCGCGGCACGGTGTTTTGCGGGAAGTTTCCCCACCTGCCGCCGCATGAGCTGGAGGTGGATGTCGAGCGAGTTGAGCGGGTTGCCGATCTCGTGCGCGACCCCGGCCGCCAAAAGGGTGAGCGCGGAAAACCGCTCGCCCTCGATCGTCTCCTGGGTCGCGCGTCGGGTGCGCGTGATGTCGTGCAGGATGATCGCCCCGCCGGCCAACTCGCGATTCCCAGCTTCCGCCTCGTCGCTCATCAGCGGGACGACATAAAAATTGAGGAGCCGGTTTTCCGGGTAGAAGACTTCGAGGTCGCGGTTGACGATTTCGGCACCGTTGAGCGCGTCCCACTCGAGTCCTAGGACGACCGATCCGAGCGGTTGGCCGAGGCTTTTTTCGGCGTCAATTCCAAAGAAACCGCAGGCCGCGCGGTTGAGATAGATGATCCGGCCGCGCGGGTCGGTGACGATCACCCCCTCGAGGATTGTGTTGAAAATTGTCTCGAGAAACCCTTTTTCCCGCGCGATTTCGACGAGGAAGTTTTGGACCTCGCCCGGCTGGACCAGGCGGATCCGCTCGATGAGCTTGTCGAGAAATCCTTTTGTCATTGGCGTGCTCGTTTCGGACCGGAGGAAATGGATTTCAGTGGGCGGGGCAATCCCGCGATTCGACGACTTTTCGCTGTCTCTTGGCCGGTATCGAGCGCGAGCGCGATGTTCTTTTCGGGGAAGAGATCGGCGATCCTGGAGAAAAACTTTGCGAACTCCGGGTCGGATTCCTCGTGCGGCAGGAACCCGGCGTGATATGTCACCAGGCCGAGCCCGATCCGCGCGGCCAGATCGGCAGTGGCCAGAATGTTCGTCATCTTCAGATTTTACCCGCCGCCCGCTGGATCGGCGAGGAATTTCCCGACCGCAACTCGGCATTGCCATTGCCCGTCCGGTTTTACACAATCCCGCGCATGTCAAAAAAATTGTTGCCTGCGGTCGGCACGCTCCTGGTTTTTCTGAATATCGGCATGTTGTTCTGCCCCGATCCGGGCGCGAAGACCGGCGTGCAGATCTTCTCTGCGGCGGTCGGCGGGCTCGTCATCGTCCTGGGCTCGCGCTCGTCGAAGCCGGTTGCCGCGCCTGCGATCGGCCCCTCCGCCGCGCCCGCGCCCTCGCCGCCGGCACCGCGTCCGGAGGCCGAGATCGTCGCGTTTCTGGCACTGCTGCAGGAAAATGGGCGGCTCGTGGATTTTGCGCGCGAAGATATTGCCGGGGCGGCTGACGCCGACCTCGGCGCGGCGGCTCGCGTCGTGCATGACGGCTGCCGAAAGGTGCTCGATGAATATTTTGACATCCAGCCGGTCCACGAGACCGCCGAGGGCGCGCAGGTCGTGCTGGAGGCAGGGTTCGACGCATCCGCCCATCGGCTGCTCGGCTCGGTGTCCGACCATCCGCCCTATCGCGGCAGGCTCCTGCATCCGGGCTGGATCGCGCGCTCGGTGAAGCTCCCAAGGATCACCGGCACCACCGATGGACGCCCGTGGCCTGTCGTTGCCCCGGCCGAAGTCGAAATTTGAACCCGCCGGAAAAAAATTCATGAGTGAGTATTTCGGATTGGATTTGGGCACGAGCAACTGTGCGCTCGCGCGGGTGGCTGACGATTCTGCGTCGGAGATTCTGCCGCTGACCCAGGTGGTCTCGGCCAACGGGATCGGCGAAAAGCCGCTGCTGCCGTCGGCGGTTTATCTTGCGGCCGATGGCGAATTCCCCGACGGCGCGCCGGCACTGCCGTGGGAAAAATCCGGTGCGCCGTGGTTTCTTGGGACGTTCGCGCGCGAGCGAGGCGCGCTGCAACCCGACCGGCTGATCATCTCCGCGAAAAGCTGGCTCTGCCATGCGCATATTGACCGCACCGGGCTGGTCCTCCCCTGGGCCAGCGAAACGGTCGAAAAAAAGTGGTCGCCGGTCGAGGTCTCCCGACGGATCCTCGTCCACCTCGTCGAGTGCCTGAAGGCATCCGGCAGCGAGCCCGGACACCTCGTTGTGACCGTCCCCGCGTCGTTCGACGAGGCCGCGCGCGGGCTCACGCTCGAAGCCGCGAAGCTTGCCGGGCTCGGCGAGATCACGCTCCTCGAAGAGCCGCAGGCCGCATTTTATGCATGGCTCGAAAACCAGGGGCCGGATTGGCGGAAGCAGGCGCGCGCGGGCGACCTCATCCTCGTCTGTGACGTCGGCGGAGGCACCGCCGACTTTAGCCTCATCGCGGTTGGCGGGCAGGACGGACAGCTTTCGCTCGAGCGCGTGGCGGTCGGCGAGCACCTTCTGCTGGGCGGCGACAACATGGACCTCGCGCTCGCGCATGCGGTTTCCGAGAAGCTTGCGACGGCAGGCAAACCGGTTGACGAATGGCAGTTCCTCGCGCTGGTTCAGGCGGTGCGGGCGGGCAAGGAGGCACTGCTGGCCGACTCCGCGCTGGCGGAGGTCGCGCTCGGGGTCCCGTCGCGCGGACGCAAGCTCGTCGCCTCGATGCTCAAGACGACGCTCACGCGTGAAGAGGTCCACGCGATCGCGCTCGACGGGTTTTTCCCGGTTTCCGGCCCGGAGGAAATGCCGGTCATCCGCCGCGCGGGTGGGATCCGCGAGTCCGGCCTCCCGTATGCCGCCGACCCCGCGATCTCAAAACACCTCGCCCGGTTTCTCGCGCGTGCCAAGGCAAACGTCGAGTCCTCGCCGCACCTCACCGGGGTCGTTGGCGGCGCGGAGCGGCTTGCCCGTTCGCCGCTGCTCGTCCCCGATGCCGTGCTCTTTAACGGAGGGGTCTTCAACGCTCAGGTCCTCCGCGACCGCGTGCTCGACCTGCTCGGGAAATGGTCCGGCCAGCCGGTCCGCGCGCTCGACGGATCGCGCCCGGACCACGCGGTCGCGCTCGGCGCGGCCGTCTATGCCCGCCTCCGCGCCACCGGACACGGGCTCCGCATCCGCTCGGGCACCGCGCGGTCCTACTACATCGGCATGGAATCTGCCGCGCTCGCAGTCCCGGGTCGTCTCCCGCCAACCAAGGCGCTCTGCGTCGCGCCGCAGGGGATGGAGGAGGGCACGAGCCATGCGATCGCCGGGCAGGAGTTCTTTCTCTACACCGGTGAGGCGTCGGAGTTTCGGTTCTTCTATTCCGAGGTCCGCGCGGGCGATGTTCCGGGCGGGCTTCTGCCGGACGCCTCCGAACTCGAGGAAAGCGCAAAGCTCGAGATCGCGATCCCCCCGCCGCCCGGACACGAGCCGGGCGAGGAGGTCCCAGTGCGCGTCGAAACCTGCGTGACCGAACTCGGCAACCTCGAAGTCTATTTCGTCCACGAGCCGTCCGGCGACCGCTGGAAGCTGGAATTCCATGTCCGCATGCAATAGCCGGTTCCGCATCGGGATTGACCTCGGCACCACGAACTGCGCGCTCGCCTCGGTCGCTCCCGACGGCCAGACCTCGTCGGTCCTCGAAATCCCGCAGCCGGTCGCCGAGGGCGCGACCGATTCGCTCCCGACGCTCCCGTCGTTTCTCTACCTCCCGCCGGGCGGATCGGAAGGATCGGCATGGCTGGTCGGACGCTGGGCGCAGGCCCGCGCGGCCGAGATCCCCGGTCGCGTCGTCGGCTCCGCAAAATCCTGGATGGTCCACCACGCGGTCGACCGGAGGGCGTCCTTTCTCCCGCTCGGCACGGCCGACCTCGTCCCAGCCGACCGACTGAGCCCGCTCCGCGCGCTTTCCCTGCTGCTCGAAAAAATGGCCGCAGCATGGGATTCCGCGCACCCCGACGCCCGCCTCGCCGACCAGGACCTCGCGATCACCGTGCCTGCATCGTTCGACCCCGCCGCCCAGCAGCTCACTCTCGAAGCCGCCCGCATGGCCGGCTTCCCGGATTCCACGATCCTCCTCGAAGAGCCCCAGGCCGCATTTTACGCATGGATGGAATCCTCGCCGGACGCTCTCCGGACGCTCGCCGGAGAAAATCCCGCCCACGTCCTCGTCGTGGACATCGGCGGCGGCACGACCGACCTCAGCCTCTTCGCCATCGAACCCGCCGACAGGCCGGCGGGGCCGGCGGGAGGTGCGCCCCGGATGAGCCGCATCGCGGTGAGCGATCACATTCTCCTGGGCGGGGACAACCTCGACCTCGCGCTCGCGCACCATCTGGAATCGCGGCTCGTCCCGAACTCGCAGCTTCCGGCGGGGACGTTTGCACGGCTTCTTTCGCGATGCCGGGAGATCAAGGAGGAGGCACTGGGTGCGGACGGCGAACGGGTTTGGCCGGTTGCGGTTGCGAAGCCGGGCGCGTCGCTGCTCGCGGGCACTCTGCGTTCGGAGGTTTCCTCAGGCGAAGTGTCGAGGCTTCTGATCGAGGGGTTTTTTCCCGAAGTCGGCGCGAGTGAGATCCCGCTGCGCGCGGCGGCCGGACTCCGAGAAATGAGCCTCCCGTATGCGAAAGATCCTGCGGTGACCCGGCATCTTGCGGAGTTTTTGCATGGCCGTCCGCCGGTGGATTTCATCCTCTTTAACGGCGGGATCACGAAGTCGCCGGCGATCCGCCGGAGGATTCTGGAAAATATCGTGCGCTGGCAGGGTGGGCGTGCGCCGGAGGTTCTGGAAAACGCGCAGCCCGATCTGGCGGTTGCGCGCGGGGCGGCGCGGTTCCTGCACCTGCGGGCGGCGGGCGACGCGTCGCAGATCGAGGCCGGGGCGGCGCATTCGTATTATGTCGGGGTCGGCGGCGGCAGCCTGCTCTGCGTGCTCCAGCACGGCGCGGCACCCGAGGCTCCGCAATCGGCCGGGCATTCGGGGCTGCACGCGGTGGTCGGGAAACCCGCTTCGTTTTCGCTCTTCCGCCACGCCCGACGGCAGGACGACCTGCCGGGCGCGCTCGTCTCCGGCGACGGGTTTTCCGAACTGCCCGGGCTTGAGGCCGTCCTTTCGCCGCCCGTCGGCGGGAAGCCCCCCAAAAAGCCCGACGTGCGGGTCGGTCTCCGCACGACCCTGCGCTCGACCGGGCTCCTGCGCGTCGAGCTTCTCTGCGCCGAACGCGCGCTCAAATGGGATATGCCGTGGCTGCTGGAATTTTCCCTGCGCAAACAGCGCTCGGATTCCTCAACCGCTCCCGCGCCGAAAAAATCTTCCGCGCCGGCCGGCTCGGTCGCGTCGGCCGCGGAGGCGATGGCCGCCGCGTTCGACGGCTCGCGCAATCCGAACCTCGCCAACCAAAAGATCACCGCCAACGCAGTATTTTTGGCGGGAGAAAAAGCGCTCGGGATTCCGAAATCCGCATGGACCGGCGGAATCGTCCGCCAGCTTTTTGACGCGCTGCCGCGCCGCACGGAATCCGCCGACCGCGAAGAGTCGTGGCTCCAGGTCGCGGGGTTTCTTCTGCGGCCCGGATGCGGGGTGCCCGGCGATGAGACGCGGGTGGAGCCATTTGCCGGGGTCCTCTCCGCGCCGCCCGCATGGCCGTCGGGATCGGTGAAAATCCAGCGCTGGATCGCCGCGCGCCGGATTGCGGCCGGCCTCGACGAGCCGCGCGCCCTCTCGGTCTGGAACTCCGCGCTCCCTGACTGGCGCGACCCAGAATCCCCTCCCGCAGAGATCGCCCTGCTCGCCGGCGCGCTCGAATCCCTGCCAACCGCTGCCCGCGAGGACATCGCCCGCCGGATCGCCGCCGCGATCGCCGCGCACCCGCAAAATTCCGCATACTGGAAATCCCTCGGACGCCTGCTCTCCCGCGTGCTTTTCCACTGCGGGGCCGACCGGATCCTGCCGCCGGATTCCGTCGTCGGCATCTGGGATGCCCTCCGCGGGGAGGACGTGCCGGAGGCGGTCCGCCCGGACGCCGCCGCCGCATGGCTCCGCGCCGCACGGCTCACCGGGCTGCGTCCGCTCGATGTCCCGAAACCCTGCCGCCACGAGATCCGCTCCCTCCTCCGCACATGGGAGATCGGCGACGTCCGACTCCGCGTCCTCGACGAAGCAGTCCCGGTCGCCGCCTCCGACCAGACCGCCCTCCTCGGCGAAAGCCCTCCCCCCGGGCTCAGCCTCGAGTAGCCGCCGCTCCGCGATGACCGGAGGTCGGACTGGAGTGGCGCGAAGTTCAGGCGAAATGGGTCGCTGGGCGAATGCCCGGAACGAGGCAACCCGATTGAAGCGGGCTGCTTCGAGTGGTTGCCAGCGAGCCGCCTTGCGGGCATGATCGTCGGATGATTTCGCTCACCTCTCCCGCAGGGCAGCTTCTTAATGAGGAATCCGTCCGCGACGCGCTCGCCCGCGCGCTTGCCGGAAAATTTGACGGGAAGAAGGTTCTCGTTTTGATTCCCGATCACACGCGATCGCTCCCGCTGCCCTCGTTGTTCCGGGCACTCGTGCGGATTCTTTCCGTGGCGTCGCGCCTTGATTTCATGGTTGCGCTGGGCACGCATCCGGCGATTGACGAGTCCGGCCTGCTCCGGCTGGTGGGGATTTCGCCGGAGGAGCGCGCGGGCGAGTTCCGGCATGTCGGGCTGCTCAACCACGCGTGGCAGGATCCGTCGGCACTGGTTACGCTCGGGACGATTGACGGCGACCGGATCCGCAAAATCGCCGGCGACCGGTGGCATCCGTCGCTCCCGGCATCGGTGGATGTGCGGATCAACCGGGCCGCGCTCGAGTGCGACGAGATCATCATCCTCGGCCCGACATTCCCGCATGAAGTCGTCGGGTTTTCGGGCGGGGCAAAATACTTTTTTCCCGGAATTTCCGGTGAGGAGATGATCAATGCGACCCACTGGCTGGGGGCGTTGGCGGGAGTTGTCGGGACGATCGGCGTGCGCGACACCCCGGTGCGCGCGATGATCCATGCCGCCGCCGCGATGCTTCCGACCCCTGTGACCCTCGCAGCCCTCGTGGTCGAGGGCGACGGGCTTGCCGGGATTTTTATCGGCGACCATGTCGAGGCATGGACCGCCGCCGCCGATCTTTCCGCACAGCGCCACATCCGGTGGTGCGACAAGCCGTTCCGGCGGGTGCTCTCGTGCGCCCCACCAATGTATGACGAGCTCTGGACCGCTGCCAAGGCGATGTATAAAATCGAGCCCGCAGTCGCGGCGGGCGGGGAGGTCGTCATCTTTGCGCCCCACCTCGACGAGGTCAGCTTCGTCCACGGAAAATTCATCCGTCAAATCGGCTACCACATCCTCCCGTATTTCCTCGCCGACTGGGACCGGTTCCGCGATGTCCCGCTCGGGGTTCTTGCGCACAGCACGCACGTCCGGGGCTCGGGGGCAATGCGCGGCACGGACGAATTCCCAAACGTGCGGGTGACGCTCGCCAGCCGGATCCCGCCCGACGAATGCGCCGCCCTCGGGCTGGGATACCTCGACCCCGCATCGGTGGACAAAGCGGAATGGATCGGCCGCGAGGACGAGGGAATTCTCTTTGTTCCCAAAGCCGGAGAAATTCTTTACCGTTGCAGGGCATGATGATCCGTCTGTTCCCCCTCGCCTGGCCGCTTGCCGCCGCGCTCGCCCTCTGCGGATGCCCGAAGCCGCCTGCGCCTACCTCCGCGTCCACCTCTGCGCCGCCGACCTCTGCCGTGCAGGCGCCCAAGGAATCCGTGGCGGTCGATGTCGCGACGGTCGTCGGCACATGGGCGACCGCCGACGAGCAGGGACAACCGTTCGAAATCGTCCTCTTCCCGGGCGGGCAGGCGGTGAGCACCTGGACAAAGGGCCCCGCCGGGGCGCACGGCGGACGCGGGTTCTGGCGCACCGAATCCGGACGCGTCCTTGTGTTTTTTCAGGACGGCTGGACCGATGAAATCTCAGCGAATGCCGGAGGCCACATCCATCGGAGGTTCGAGGGCGGCGCGGATCTTGGTGGAAAATGGAAAACCGAGTCGTCCGCTCGCAAGCTCGACGGCGACGGGTTCACCGGAATCTGGAAGCTCAACAAGGAACCCGACGGATCGTACCTCTACGTTGCGCTCCAGTCGTCGGGCCGCGCTTTCAGCACGATCGGCGGCGGCACCGAGGGGAAGTGGGCACTCGCGAAGGACGGCGCGCTCTGCTCGTGGTCGGACGGATGGAACGACCTGATCTCGCCCTCGCAGGACGGCTATCAGAAGCGCTCGTGGGTCGGACCCACCGAGCAGAACGCGACCCCGCCGGATATCTCGCCGGCCGTGCGGGTCGGAACAGAACCATTTTCCATCACCCCATGATTTTCCCCCGATAACCGCAATTTTTCTGATGGCCGGGTCCGCCGCGATGCGCCTACTGGCGCGTGTTTTTCATGTCGTGCGCCGAGCTCTGGGGGTTCCGCAGCGGCAACGAGTGGCTCGTCAGCCACTACCTTTTCCGCAAGCCCCGTGATCAGCCCCTCAGGATAATCGCGGCCGCCTCGACGATGCTGTTCGCAATGTGGTCGGGTTTCGAAGCCGCATGCTCCGACCCGTATCCCGTCCGGACAAGGATCGTCCGGCATCCGGCAGCGCGCCCGCACGCGATGTCAATGTCCTTGTCCCCGACCATCCACGACTGCGCCGGATCAATCCCCAGATCCCGCACCGCTTCGTGGATCATCCCCGCCCCGGGCTTCCGCCGGATCGTCGGAGCCGCAGGCGAATCCGCGCAAAAATACACAGCGTCCACCAACCCGCAGAGCTGGCGGGATACCTCGTCCTGCACGGCATGGTATTGCGCGAGGGAGATTTTTCCCGAGGCGATCCCGCTCTGGTTTGTGACGATAATATTTAAGAACCCCGCCGCTCGCAGCTCCCGCAGGCAATCCGCCGCGCCCCCAAACACCCGCACCAGCGCCGGATCGTTGCAGTAATGCACCTCTTCCATCAACGTGCCGTCCCGGTCAAAAAAAACCGCGCGATGGGGTGCTCCGGTTTTCAAGAGACCGGAAAACCGGATGCCCGGCAGGTTTCCCACAGAACCCTCAAACCCCGCATTCTCACCGCGCATTTTGGCAGGTGCCCGAGTGTGATCTTTCGCATGAAAAACCATTACACCCGGCAAAGATTGGTGGCGATCCCAAAAGTCGTTTGCCTTGCATCCGTTGCATTGTCAGATCCGCTCGTCTGGCCGGGTTGTGGTCTGCGGGGATCCGCAGGTGCCCGGCGACCGATCAGGATCGCTGACCCCATTCACGGCCGACCCCTCGTTCCACGGCGGTGCTCACCCGCCGACGGGTGGGGCGGGTGGGGTGTCGGCGAACTTGACGGAGGGATTTTTTTCTTCGAGGTAGCCGGCGGTCCATGCGCTGGGCAGGAGCACGACCCATTGGCCGGCGGCGTCGCGGGCGAGGTTGCAGCCGCTTGGGAGCATGATCTCCGGGCGGACGGTCAGCGGTCGCCCGGTGTCGCGGTCGAGCGCCCAGCGGATGATCTGCCACGGGGCGGATTCCACCCGGCAGTCGGCACTGTATTCGTTTTCGAGGCGGTATTGCATGACCTCAAACTGGAGCGGGCCGACCGCGCCGAGCAGCGGGACGCGCTGGAGCGAATCCGCCAGCTCGAACGATTGCGCGACGCCCTCCATGAGGAGTTGGTCGAGACCCTCGCGGAAGCGCTTGAATTTTGCGGTGCTCGAATTTCGCAGGTAGGCGAAGCACTCGGGCGCGAACCGCGGGATCTCGCTGAACGCGACCGCAGGATCTTCGCTTACGGTGTCGCCGATCAAAAAGTCGTAGTTCCCGACAATCCCGACGACATCGCCCGCCCATGCCTCGTCCACCGTCTCGCGTTCCCGCGCGAAAAGCCGCTGCGAGTTTCCGAGGCGGATCTGTTTCCCGAGGCGCACATGGTGGGCGGTCATGTCGCGGCGGAAGCAGCCGGAAACGATCCGGATAAACGCGACCCGGTCGCGGTGCTTCGGGTTCATGTTGGCCTGGATCTTAAAAACAAACCCGGAGAACGCGGGCGCGTCGGGCGCGATCTCGCGGTCGCCGCTCATCCGCGAAACCGGGGGCGGAGCAAGCTCAAGAAACGAGTCGAGGAGGAGCTGAACTCCGAAATTGTTCATCGCGCTTCCGAAAAAAACCGGGGTCGCCCGACCGGCCCGCACCGCCGCGAGATCGAAGTCCGCGCCCGCGCCGTCGAGCAGCGCAAGCTCCTCGCAGGCGCGCGTGTGGACGTCCGGTGCCACGGCGTCGCGGACCGCCGGGTCGAGGATGTCGCGGACATCCACCGCCGCGCGGTAGGCGCCGCCCGGCGTGCGCTCGAAGAGATGCATCGCATGGTTTGCCCGGTCATACACGCCCTTGAATTCCGGCCCGTCGCCGAGCGGCCAGTTCATCGGCACCGCGTGGATCCCGAGGACGGATTCCAGCTCGTCGAGCAGGTCGAGCGGCGGGCGGGCCGGCCGGTCGAGCTTGTTCATGAACGTGAAGATTGGCACTCCCCGCCGACGGCAGACCTCGAAAAGCTTTCGCGTCTGCGCCTCGATTCCCTTCCCGGCGTCAATCACCATCACCGCCGCATCCACCGCAGTGAGCACGCGATACGTGTCCTCGGAGAAATCCCTGTGCCCGGGCGTGTCCAGCAGGTTGACCACACGGCCTGCGTAGTCGAATTGCAGGACGGTTGAAGACACCGAGATCCCGCGCTGCTTTTCGAGATCCATCCAGTCGCTCGTCGTCGCGCGCTGGTTCTTTCTGGAGGTCACGCTCCCCGCAAGCTGCACCGCGCCGCCGTAGAGAAGGAACTTCTCGGTGAGCGTCGTCTTCCCGGCATCCGGGTGCGAGATGATGGCAAACGTTCGGCGGCGTGAGATGGCGGACATAGTGCGCGGGCCGGGAAACATAGTCCGCCGCCGGAGCCGGTTGCCAGCCATTTCATCCGGCAGCCAATCTTTGGGCCGTCCGTCGGGAGAAGTCGGCGGGCTCGGCGATCCCGCACTGGTGCGAACGAAGCCCTGCGAACAGGGCCGGGCGGTTTTTTCTCTTGCATAACGAGAACTGGGGAAGCGCAATGTGTGGAGCACGCAGAAATGTGGTGGGATTCTGCAATAAATCTTATAATGCTCACGAGGCGATTTGGACGGACCGGGCTGGAAATGCCGGTGATCACATGCGGCGGGATGCGCTACCAGCATTCGTGGAAGGACGAGGAAACCGCGCCCGACGAGAGCCAGAAAAACGTCGAGGCCACGGTCCGGCGGGCGCTCGCCTGCGGGATCAGCCACATCGAGACCGCGCGCGGCTACGGAACCTCCGAGCTCCAACTCGGGAAAATCCTTCCGCGCCTCCCGCGCGAGCGGATGATCGTCCAGACGAAGGTGTCCCCGGAATCCGGCGGCGCAAAATTCCGCGAGTCGTTCGACCGTTCGATGTCGTTGCTCGGCCTCGGGCATGTTGATCTGCTCGCGCTGCATGGGATCAACAACCGGGAGATCCTTGAGGCGGCGCTGGCTCCGGGCGGAGCGCTCGCCGTGGCGCGCGAGCTGCGCCGGGAAGGCCGGTGCCGGTTCATCGGGTTCTCCACGCACGCCGACTGCGACGTGATCTGCGCCGTGATCGAAACCGGGGAATTCGATTACGTGAACCTCCATTGGTATTGGGTGAACCGCTCGAACGCGCGCGCGCTCGAAGCCGCTGCGCGCCACGACATGGGGGTCTTCATCATCAGCCCGAACGACAAGGGCGGGAAGCTCTACGAACCGCCCGAAAAGCTCGCGAACCTCTGCGCCCCGCTCTCCCCGATGGCGTTTAACAACCTGTTCTGCCTGCGCAACCCCGGGATCCACACGCTCTCGGTCGGAGCCTCGCGCCCGACCGACTTCGACGAACACGTCCGCTCGCTTGCGCTCCTCCCGCAGGCCGACGTCCTCGTCCCCCAGATCGAGGCCCGGCTGGACGCCGCGATGGAGCAGGCACTCGGCCGCGAATGGTGGGCGCGGTGGGACGAAGGGCTGCCAAAATGGGAGGATGTCCCCGGCGGGATCAACGTCTGGGAAATCCTCCGCCTCTGGAATTTCGCGAAGGCACTCGACATGGTCGCCTTCGGGAAAATGCGCTACAACCTACTCGGCCAAGCCGGCCATTGGTTCCCGGGAAATAACGCGGCCGAAATCCCGGACCTCACGGACGCGCTGTCCCGCAGCCCGTTCCGGAACACGATTCCCGCGATCCTGCGCGAGGCCCACGGCCTCCTCTTTGAAAAGCCGGCCAAGCGGCTCAGCGAATCCGACTGAGCCGGGCCGCCCGCACGGGGCAGGCAGGTGCGGGCGCCCGACACGGGCAATGCTGGCAGTTGGAAAACCACTCATGGGCAGGATGCCCATGCCATCGCCCGGTCCGGGAGCGGCCAAGTCTGCGCTTTATGGGCATGCGCCCAATTGTGGCAGGGCGATAAAAATCCTGCTGGATGCCCGGCTGCGGGGCCGCTAGTGTCCCCCGCGTGAGCTACCGGGTTTTCGCACGCAAATACCGCCCCCAGACATTCGACGAGGTTGTCGGGCAGGACCACATCACACGTACGCTGCAGAACGGGGTTTCCGCAAACCGGCTTGCGCAGGCGTATCTTTTTGTCGGTCCGCGCGGGATCGGCAAGACCTCGACCGCGCGGATCCTCGCGAAGGCGCTCAACTGCGTCAACGGTCCGACGACCACTCCCTGCGGGATCTGCGACGCATGCAAGGAGATCGCCGACGGACGGAGCCTCGACGTCGTCGAAATTGACGGCGCAAGCAACAACAGCGTGGACAACATCCGCGACCTTCGGGACAACGCCGCCTACGCGCCGGCGCGCGGGCCCTACAAAATCTACCTCATTGACGAGGTCCACATGCTCACGACGGCCGCGTTCAACGCGCTGCTCAAAACCCTTGAGGAGCCGCCGCCGCATGTGAAGTTTATCTTCGCGACGACCGAGGCGCAGAAGCTGCCTGCCACGATCACCAGCCGGTGCCAAAGGTTCGACCTCCGCCGGATCCCCGCCGACCTCATCGCGAAGCACCTTGCGTTCATCGCCAAAAGCGAGGCGATCGCGCTCGACCCCGCCGCCGCAGCCGCGATCGCGCGCGGTGCCGAGGGCGGGCTCCGCGACGCCGAGAGCATGCTCGACCAGATGGTCGCATTCTGCGGCGAAAAAATCTCCGCGGACGATGTGATGGACGTCTTCGGGTTCACGTCGCTGGAGACGGTCACCGGGCTCGCTGGCAGTCTTTTCCTGCGCGACGCGGGCGCGGTGCTCGCGATTGTCGCGGCGCAGTCGGAGGCAGGCAAGGACCTCTCCCGGCTCACGGCCGAGCTGGTCGCCCACCTCCGCGACCTCCTCGTCGCGGCCGCGACCGGCGGCCATGTCGCCGCCCCCCAGTGCAAGCTCCTCGACCTCATCGAGCACTTCAGCGACGCCGAGACCCGGATGAAATGGGTCGCCGACAAGAAGCTCCAGCTCGACGTCGCCGTGATCAAGGCGCTCCACCTCCTCGACGAAACCAGCCTCACCGACGTCATCGAAACGCTCTCAGAACTCGGCGCGAGCGGGGATCGCCCGCCCGCCTCGGCCACGCCGCCAACCACGCCGGCCAGACCACCCGCCACCGCAAGGCCGCCCGCGAAGCCCGCGCCGGTCGTCGCTCCTGCTCCCGCCGAAGCCGCAGACTTCGAATCCGCCTCGGCCGCATCGGTCTGGGAAAAGCTGGCCGAGTCGTTCGCAAAGGATTCGTTTATCCGGTTCGGATGGCTCCGCGACGGGACCTTCGAGCGGATCGAGGGCGGCACAATCTTCGTGCGCTTCCCGGCATCCGCCCGTGAGGATTCCGAAAGCATGTGGATGGAGCAGGGGATGAAAGATCTCGAGGCGAAGTTGACCGCCGGGCTTTCGCGGAAAGTCCGGCTTGTCTTGGAATTCGATGCCGACACGGAGCAGCCGCCCGAGCCCGACCAGTCGAACGAACCAGCTCCCGAGCCGCCGTCCGGGCTCGAACCAGGCAAAACATCCGAGCCGCCGCCCGAGCCCGCAACCGCCGACCCGATGGACGAATTTAAAAACGACCCGCTCATCAGGAAAGCGCTCGAAATTTTCAAAAGCACCCAGCAGACTGCCACGACATGAATATTGCCAAAATGCTCAAGGAGGCCCAGCGCATGCAGGAGCGCATGGCCGAAGCCCAATCCGAACTCGCCGCGCGGACGATTGAAGCCTCGTCGGGCGGCGGAAAAGTCAAGGTCACCGCGACCGGGGGCGGCGACATCACCTCGATCAAAATTGACCCGCAGGTTGTGGACCCGCAGGACGTCGAATTCCTCGAAGACCTCGTGCTCACGGCCGTGAAGCAGGCGATCGAGGACGCGAAGGCGCTCGCCGGCGCGGAAATGGGCAAGCTCACCGGCGGGCTCAAAATCCCCGGGCTCTGACGATGTCCGTCTGCTCCGACAAATGGATCCGCCGGATGGCGGTCGAGAACGCGATGATCGAGCCGTTTGTGGACGGCCAGATCAAGGTGGATGCCGATGGCCGCCGGGTTGTCAGCTACGGGCTTTCGAGCTACGGCTACGACCTCCGGGTCTCCGACGAGTTCAAGGTTTTTACAAACGTGTTCAGCGCGATGGTGGACCCGAAAGCGTTCGACGACCGGTCGTTTGTTGACATCAAGACCGACGTGTGCGTCGTCCCGCCGAACTCGTTTGCGCTAGCGCGCAGCGTCGAGTATTTCCAGATCCCGCGCGAGGTGCTCACGATCTGCGTCGGCAAATCCACTTACGCGCGCTGCGGGATCATCGTCAATGTCACCCCGTTCGAGCCCGAATGGGAGGGCCATGTCACGCTCGAGATTTCCAACACGACCCCGCTCCCGGCGCGCATCTACGCAAACGAGGGCCTTGCGCAGGTCGTGTTCTTCCTCGCCGACGACGTCTGCGAGACGAGCTACGCCGACCGTGCCGGAAAATACATGCGCCAGCGCGGCATCACGATCCCGCGCCTGTGAGCACTGCGATCGCCGTGATGGTCGGCGGCGCGGTGGGCAGCCTCCTGCGCTACCTCCTCTCGGTCGCGATCGCTGTCCGATGGGGCGACGCGTTTCCGTGGGGGACAATCTTCGTGAACATCGTCGGATCGTTTGGCATCGGCCTCTTCGCCGGTCTGGCCTCCGACGACGGCGTGCTGCTCGTCCCGCCGCTCGCGAGGGTTTTTGTGATGGTCGGGATCTTCGGCGGATTCACGACATTTTCCTCGTTTAGCCTCCAGACGCTCACCCTCGTGCAGGACGGCGAGTGGCTGGCGGCCGGCGGAAACATCGTCTTCAGCCTCGTCCTCTGCCTCGCCGCCGTCTGGCTCGGCCACACAGCGGCATCCTACCTCAACCAACTGTCCCTCCGATGAACAAGCTTCTCCGCATTTACCTCGACGAAGCCGACCGCCACGCGCACAAGCCGTTCTACGAGGTGATCGTCCTCAAGGCCCGCGAACTCGGCATCGCCGGCGCAACAGTCTTCCGCAGCCCGATGGGCTACGGCCAGACCAGCGTCCTCAAAACCTCGAAAATCGTCAACCTCTCGACCGACCTTCCGATGGTCGTGGACCTTGTGGACTCGCCGGAAAAGCTCGCCCTGCTCGTCCCGTTCCTCAAAGAATACCTCATCGGCGGGCTCGTCGTCCTCATTGATGTCGAAGTCGTCCACCGCTCGGCCGCCGAGCCAGCAAACAACCAGCGATCAGCACTATGAACCACTACCGGACGGGCTGGATATCCGACGTGCATCTCGGCACCTCTGGCAGCCAGGCTGCCGCGCTCCTCGACTTCCTCAGGGAAAGCGAGTTTGAGACGCTCTACCTTGTCGGCGACATCATCGACATCTGGGCGCTCCGACGCGGGATCTTCTGGCCGCAGCAGCACAACGACGTCATTCAAAAAATCCTGCGCAAGGGCCGGAGCGGGACCGCCATCGTCTATATCGTCGGCAACCATGACGAATTTCTTTCAAAATTCTTCGGATCCTACGGGAGCGTCACATTCAAGAAAGATGCGCTGCATACGACGGCGTCCGGGCGACGTGTCCTCGTCATGCACGGGCACGAACTCGACGCAGTCGTCCAAAATATGGGATGGCTCGCCCATGTCGGCGACATCGGCTACCGCCTCCTCCTGCGCTGCAACCGGCCGGTCGACTTTTTCCGCCGCCTCTTCGGGCTCGATCACTGGTCGCTGAGCGCCTACGTCAAGGGCGAGGTGAAAAACGTGGTCAGCTTCATCGGCAGGTTCGAGGAGTCGGTCGTTCGCTATGCGGAGGATTATCAGGTGGACGCCGTGCTTTGCGGCCATATCCATACCGCCTCGGTCCGTATGATCGGGGGGATCGAATATTTCAATACCGGCGACTGGGTCGAATCCTGCTCGGCAGTTGTCGAGCACCACGACGGTCGCATGGAGCTCCTCCGCGTGAAAAATCCGACCGACCTGCGGCGCGGGCGCTCCCTCCGAAAAAAACGCAAGCGTCGCGCTGAGGACGAAAACGCCCCCGAGGGCGAGGCGGCTCCCGACCCAGGATAGTCCTCTCATCGCACAAGGAGGGGAGCAACCAGAAATTCGTTCGACTCGCCTGCGAATCTCCCCCACCCTGCCGCCATGAGGTTTGTTGACCAGATCAGAATTCACGCCAAGGCCGGCGACGGGGGCAACGGGTGCTGCAGCTTCCGGCGCGAAAAATACATCCCGCACGGCGGGCCGGACGGTGGCGACGGCGGAGGGGGAGGGGACATCATCCTCCAGGCCGACCACGATACCGACAACCTCGTCGCCCTCTTTTTTGAGCCGCTTGTCCGATCCGCGCGGGGCGGGCACGGGAAGGGGAAGAACAAGCACGGCCGGAGCGCGGGGCCGACAATCGTGAGGGTGCCGGCCGGCACGGTCGTCCACCGCGCGGGCCGCGAGCATGGCGACCCGGTCGAGGAGGAACCGATCGCCGATCTCACCGAGCACGGCCAGCGGTTCATCCTCTGCAAGGGCGGCGACGGAGGAAAAGGAAACACCCATTTCAAGAGCTCGACAAACCGCGTGCCCCGCCAGCACACAAAAGGCTTCCCGGGCGAGGAGGGATGGTTCTCGCTCGAACTGCGCACGATCGCCGACGTCGGCCTCGTCGGCTACCCCAACGCCGGCAAGTCCACCCTCCTCGGTGCGATCTCGGCCGCCCACCCGAAGACCGCACCGTATCCGTTCACCACTCTGCACCCGGTCATCGGCGTCGTGGACCTCCCGGAATACAACCGGCTCACGGTCGCCGACATCCCCGGGATCATCGAGGGCGCCCACGACAACAAGGGCCTCGGCCATGAGTTCCTCCGGCATATCGTCCGCTGCAAAATGCTCCTCTTTGTCCTCGATATGGCCGGCAGCGAGGGGCGCAGCCCGATCGCCGATTACCAGTCGCTCCGCAAAGAACTCCGGCTCTACGACCCAACGCTCGTCAAAAAACCCTCCGCCGTCGTCGCCAATAAATCCGACCTCCCCGCCGCCGCCTCCCACGCCGACGCCTTCCGAAAAAAATTCCCGAAAATGCCCGTCGTCGAAATCTCCGCGCTCGAAAAATCCGGCCTCGGCCCGCTCATCGAAAAAATGCAGCAGTGAGCCTCGGGCAGCAGGAAAAAGGGGTCAGCCATGAATGGCACTAAGTTAAGGCACGTTTGGGGCATTTGCGGAGACTCGGATTCGAGG
>DYRS01000145.1 GCA_020718585.1 Chthoniobacter flavus | reverse complement strand
TGCGGTTAAACTCCATGTAGTCCAACCCAAGGACTCCTCAGTCTGTGTGGCCGGGTTGTCAGCTTCGCTTGAATACCAGCGAGCTGGCCGCACCCCAAAAGCCAAGCGAGACGCTCATCACATGATCGCCCTCCAAAGGTGCCGCCTGAAGCAGGAGCCCGGCGGGAGCTTCGGAGTGGGGATCAAAGCAGTGGGCACTCGGCGGGATCCGAGCGCGGCGCAAGCTCTCGAGACAAATCACGGCCTCAAGAGCCGGAGAGGCACCCAGGCAGTGGCCGGTGACCGCCTTGGTCGATCCAAACGGGATCGGCTTCGAGCGGCGGCTGTCGAGCCCGGTGATCCAGCGCATCTCGATCGAGTCATTGATGTGCGTGCCCGTGCCGTGAGTGTTGAGATACCCGATCCCGGAGAGGTCCACCCCGGCCTGTGCGAGGGCGACCGACGCGGATGTGTCCAGCGCATCCGCGCCGGCAGATTCGGCCGATGTGGAATTGCCGTCGGCCGCCATCCCCCAGCCTGCCAGCCACCCAAAAATTGCGGCCCCGCGCCGGCGGGCCGATGGCTCGGACTCCAAGACAAAAAATGCCGCAGCCTCTCCGAGGATGGTGCCCGCCGCGCTCCGATCATAAGGACGGCAGACCGGTGAGGGAGGTTGCGCGGGATCCAGGATGCCTGTTGCCAGAAACTGGCCGATCATGCAGCGGTTCAGCGGGGCATCCGCCCCTCCCGCGATAACAATATCCGCCATTCCGCCGGCGATCAGGCTGGCAGCCAGAGCTAGCGCATGACCTCCGGAGGCGCATGCCGTCGAGACCGTAAAAGCCGGCCCGCGAATTCCGAATGCCATCGCGAGGCTGCCGTGCAGCGACCCCATCATCGAATCCGCAGCCAGCGATGGACGCGTGCGTTTTTTCCCGCTCTCCGGGCAGAGATAGGCTGTCGCTTCCTCCCACTTTCCAACCGGCCCGCGCGAGCTGCCCGCCACAACTCCCAACCTCGACGGATCGCAGGAAGCGCGCTCGCGCATCCCTGCATCGCGCCAAGCTCGCGATGCAGCCAAGAGTGCCATCTGCACCACGCGGTCCGCCCGGTGAGATCTTCGAAGAGCGCAAAATTTCACTTCTTCCAAACTCTCTTCCACGGGGCAGAGTGCCAGCCCCGGAAACTGCCCGAGCAGACGAGCCGGACTTCGCCCGTCGGCGGCCTGTTGCCAGAGCTGTTGGGGAGTCGAGGCATCCGGAGCCACAACCCCCGTACCGGTGATCGCGATGCGACTCGTCATGGCTGCGCGCGCAACCGCACAATTCCGATCAGTGGAACGGAGATCCTTCGGGGATTCTCTGGAGCACCGGTCCGAAGGCTCATGCAAGGAACGTTGTTCCCTCGAAGACAAAGTCAGCGGGACCGGTGAGGGTCACATTTTTGAGGTCGTGATCAAAGCTGACGTCGAGGGAATCGCCGCTGCGGACTTGCACGGAGACGGGGGAGGAAGAGCCGGCGTCGAGGTGGTAGAGGAGCGCGGCGGCGCAGACCCCGGTGCCGCAGGCGAGGGTCTCGGCCTCGACCCCGCGCTCGTAGGTGCGGAGGACAAGCCTGCCGGGCGAGGTGGCGTGTGCGAAATTTGCATTCGTGCCCTGCGGGGCAAATGCCTGGTGGTGGCGAAGCGCGGCACCGAGCCGCGCGACGTCCACCGCCTCGACGTCGTCCAAAAAAACGACCGCGTGGGGAACTCCGGTATTAAGAAAATGCACGCGCATCCGCGCTCCCTCGACCTCGAGATCCTGGGGCGCGCGGTGGCCGTGAGGCTCGCTTATGGTGATCGTTACGAGATCGCCCGAAAAGCCGGCGCGGATGAGTCCGGCCCCGGTATCGAAGCTGAGCGATGCGGGGGCGTGCGGGAGGAGACGTGCGGCAAACCGTGCGAAGCACCTTGCTCCATTGCCGCACATCTCGGCCTCGCCGCCGTCGGCATTGTAATAACGCATCCGGAAATCCGCTCTGGTGGAAGACGGTTCGGCCGCGAGGAGCCCGTCCGCGCCGATCCCGCGGTGCCGATCGCAAAGCCGCGCGATCGCCTCCCCGGTCAGCTTCAGATCGAGCCGGCGGTTGTCCACAACAACAAAGTCGTTCCCGGCACCGTTCATCTTGGTAAAATTCATCGCCCGAGCCTAGCCGGGCGTGCGCGGTTTGAGAAGCCTGCGCGCCGGGAAAAATTGGCGCATGATCCGGCTTTGCCGATTATTTTCGGAGCACGTGAAGGGTGATCTCGGGCGGGCAGAACAGGCGGGCGGGAACCGCGCAGCTTCCGGTGCCGGGCGAGGTGTAGCCTTGGAGCCGACCATGGCTCCAGCGGCCCCGGATGAACGGCTTCGGCACCTTGCAGGGGACGATGACCGCGCGCCCGCCAGGGAGGCAGAGCTGGCCGCCATGCGTGTGCCCGCTGAGCTGGAGGTCGAATCCGAACGGCTCGGCCTCGGGGTAAACTTCCGGGCTGTGCGCGAGAAGGATCGCACACGCGGCATCTGGGATCGCGGCCCGGACTTTCGCAAGGTCGTGGGTTTTGTAAAAATGCGGGTCGTCAATTCCTGCGATCCAGAGTTCGTCGGTCCCGCGCCGGATTGCGGCCACCTCGTTGAGGAGGATCGGAAGTCCCGCGTGCTCGAGCGAAGGCACCATCTCGATGAAGTCGTGGTTGCCGAGGATCCCCCACCGCTCGGGCGAGAGCTCCCCGGTGATCTTTGCCATCTCGCGCATGCACGGCCCGTAGTCGCCGTCGGTCTTGTTCCGATAGTCCCCGGTGACGACCGCTGCGTCGTGGGGAGTGCTCCGCACGAGCTCCGCGATCACCGGGGTCAGATCGGTGCAGAGATCGAGGTGGAGGTCGGTCAGTTGGAGGAGCCGGAACCCGTCAAATGCCGGCGGGAGGTGCGGCAGGCTCCATTCCTGGGTGACGACCCCGACGCCCAGAAAATTCCTTCGCACGAGCCCGCCGAGGCCGCTGCACCGGAGCCCGATGGTGACGAGCGCATCAATCGGCACATACCGCTCGATCTGGAAGACCCCCTCTCCCTGGTGGAGGAGCTTGGCCGTGCCTCCGGCCTGGATCAGCAGGCGCTCGGAGAGGTGGTCCCGGCCGATCCTCCGCTCGAGCGCTTCATAGTCGGCATTTTCCATGATCGAAAGCGAATCAGAGTGACCGCGTGAATGCCGTGCGTCCGGAGGAAATCTGCAGGCGGGATGCCCGCCCGATTGTGCCTGGCCGTTCCCGAAGTGGCATGTTCGGAGCCGGCTCTTAAAGCCCGGGATTGCGGATTTTTTTGAGCTCGGGATCGTCTTCCGGCTTCAGCCTCGACGTCTGCACCAGGCTACTCCTGATCTGGAGATTACGGATCGGCTTGAACGTGGGATCGGCCCCGTCCTTGTTCCAGACAACCTCCTCGACCCGGCTCCAGACCGCACTTTCGGCACCCTCGTAAAGAGAGAGATCCTTGAGCTTCCGGCGGATTTCTTTGCGAAGCTCGTAGCTGGTCGCGGACGGCTCGCAGTCGAGCTTGAGCGCGCGGGCGCGAACCGAGTTTTGATCGAGGAGCTGCGCCTGCACGAAGACGTGCGAGCCGAGCGGAATCTTGCCCGAACTTTCGATGCATGCGAGGGTGAGAAAAAGCGTACCCCCGACCTGCGACGGCCACATGTCGAACCGATACCGCGCCCCCTTGCCCGGCTTCTTCGAGGGCGCGGAAAGCTCGACCGAATACCGGTCGGAGGCGGTCGGCGCGACCTTCACGCGGGCGGTCTCCCCCTTGTCGTTCGTCGTCTCCCAGACCCCGAGAAGCCAGGTATTCACGCTCTCGGTCGGGCCGCCGGTGAGCGGATGGTCAAAAAAACATCCGGAAAGCACCAGCCCGAGCACCGCCGCGGAAACCGTTCGGAAAAGAAATTTCATCCCGCCCGCTATATCCAAGTTCCGTCGTGAATGATACTGTTTTTCGGGATCACGACGATTCCGTCGCGGATGTAGTACCCGTCGCCGTCGAAATCCTGGGATTTCCCCTCCGGCGAGATGACGACGTGGTGGCCGATGCGCGCATTTTTATCAATGATCGCGCCGTTGATCGCGCAGTCGCGCCCGATCCCGATCGGCGGGACCCCCTCGACCGGGTTCTTGACCTCGGATTCGTAGTAGTCGGCACCCATCATGATCGTGTTCTTCACGGTCGTGCCGGATTGGATGATGCTCCGGATCCCGAGCACGCAACGCTCGAGCGTCACGTCACCGATGATGCAGCCGTCGGAGATCATCGCGTTGGCAACCTTCGCGGAATTTACCACGCTCGCCGGCAGGGACAGCGGCTGCGTGAAAACCGGCGACCTCGGGACGTAGAAGCTATACTGCGGGTTCGCGCCGGTGAGCGCGAGGTTCGCCTCGAAAAATGCGTCAATCGTCCCGATGTCCTCCCAGTAGCCCTGAAAAATATGCGCCATCACCTTGTGGTCGCTGATCGCGGCCGGGATGATGTTTTTTCCGAAATCCACATAGTCGTTGTCGAGGCAGGCCTCGAGGACGGAGCGGTTGAAAATGTAGATCCCCATCGAGGCTTGGTAGAGGTCGGCATCGGCCGGCTGCTCGATTGCCTTCAGCAGGTCGGCCGGGATCCGCAGCGCGTCGAGGATCGCCGGATCTTTCGGCTTTTCCACAAACTGGTGGATGCACCGCTCCTCGTCGGTGAGCATGATCCCGAAGTCCATCGCCGGCTCGCGGGCGACCGGGATCGTGGCGATCGTAAGGTCGGACTTCGTCTCGACGTGCTGGCGGAGCATGTCCCTGTAGTCCATCCGGTAGAGCTGGTCCCCGCTCAGAATGATGTAATACTCGTAGGGTCGCTCGAGGAAATACCTCATGTTCTGGCGCACCGCGTCGGCCGTGCCCTGATACCATCGCGACCCCTCGGGCGTCTGCTGCGCAGCGAGAATCTCGACGAAGCTCGGCGTGAAGTCATCGAACTTGTAGCTCGAGTTGATGTGGCGGTGCAGCGACGTGCTGTTGAACTGCGTGAGGATGTAGATTTCGCGGAGCCCGGAGTTCAGGCAATTGCTGATCGGGATGTCCACCAGGCGATATTTTCCGCCGAGCGGCACCGCCGGCTTCGCGCGCTCTTTTGTGAGCGGAAACAGCCGCGTGCCAGCACCGCCGCCCATGATGATTGACAGGGTTTTCGAGATCGGAAGCGAGTTGGAGGGAATGCTCATAACCGGATTCCATCTTGCCGGGTTCCTGGCAAATTGTCACGATTCAAATCATGTGTGGAATCATTGGC
>DYRS01000144.1 GCA_020718585.1 Chthoniobacter flavus | reverse complement strand
CTTCCGCGCCATCCTCGCCGATTGAACCCTCACGGGGTTCACCGAATATTTACCGAAATTATCCCGTTTTTGGCCTTTTTGCGCCCGCATCTATAAAGGCTAGGCGATTTTCCATGGGTTCAGGAGCCCTGGGGCTAAACGCGGCCTTTGATCAATCCCAGCGGAAGAGGATCGGGCTGCGGGGGCTTGGATTCGATGGCGACTTGCTTTTTGAGGTTGGAGGATTTTTCGAATGCGTGCATAACCTCGAGCACGTGGTAGGCGAGCACCCCGCTGGTGCGGTGGCGGCGCTTTCCTCCGCTCAGAATTGCGCAGGCCATGTCGGCGGCACCGATGCTACGGCTGTTCTCGCTATAGGGGTGGCTCAGCGCCTGATTTGTCCACTCGCCGGTTGTCGGAGTCCAAACTTCCAGCGGGCCGCCGAACGTATTCGGATCGGGCACCTTCAGTGAGCCCTCGCTGCCATACAGCTCGATCGGGCTGTGCCCGTGTCGGTGGACATCGAACGAGATAGTCACGGTCACGACGGCGCCCGAATGAAACACGAGCGTTCCCGAGGAATGGGTCGGAACGGAGACGGGGAGCATCTCCCCGAAATGCTCCTTGCAGGTGGCGATCCGCTCCTCGAACGCGCGGGTCGTCACGGCGGCGACTTCTTTCACTGGCCCCAGCAGATGGACCAATGCCGTGATGGAATATGGACCTATGTCAAACATCGGGCCGGCACCGATCTGGTAAAAAAATGCGGGGTTCGGGTGCCAGGATTCCGGGCCGCGGGACATCATAAACGCCGTGCCGCTGAAAATTTTTCCGATCCACCCATCGTCCACCATTTTTCGGGCGGTCTGGAGTCCGGCTCCGAGGAATGTATCCGGCGCGCAGCCCACGAGCAGGCCCTTTTCTGCTGCGAGGTCGAGGACTTTCCGGGCGTCCGCGAGATCGACGGCGAGGGGTTTTTCGCAATGCACATGCTTGCCGGCCTCGAGTGCTCGAAGGCTAACCTCTGCGTGGACCGCCGGAATGGTGAGGTTGATGACAAGGTCCACGTCTGGATTGGCCAGCAGATCGTCCACCGTCTGCGCGGTGCAGTCGTTTTCTGCGGCCTTGGCCTTGGCGGCATCGGGGTTGATATCGGCGCAGGCGACTACTTCGAGGACCTCAAAAAGCTTGGCCCCGTTGAAGTAGGTCTGGGAAATATTTCCGCAACCGATGATTCCGACGCGGACTTTGGATTTGTTCGTCATAGTGGGTTCCTTATTTGTTGCCGCGGGCGATGCCGGTGCTGGTGAGATAATTGTAGCTCTGCTGGACGGCTTCCATCATGTCGCCGGTGTAGCTGTCGAGCTCGACTGCGATGTATTTTGCAAAGGTGGCTGCTCTTGAGGCGGCCAGCAGGTCCATCTGGCCGGTGCCCGCCGGAAGGAAGGGCGAGGAGGCACTGACCATGATCTTGCCGCTCTCCGTCTCGGCCTCGGTGAATGTGTCGGAGGCATTGAGCACGCCGTCCTTGAAGTGGAGCATCTTGCCGCGCGGGCCGATCTCGTTCAGAAAGGCGACGGGATCGAGCCCGGCTTTCGCGACCCAGAAGACGTCGGCTTCCCACAGGACGGTTTCCGGCGTGTTCTCCAGAAAGATCCGGTAGCCGGGCGTGCCGCCGACGCTGGCCAGATCCCAATCGTGGTTGTGGTAGCCGACCTGCAGGCCGTGGGCGGCGGCGTTTGCGGCGGCCTCGCAATAAAGCTCGGCGGTCGCCTTGACCGCGTCGGCCGATGAGAAACTTGCGTGAAAATCCGGCGGGCAGCCGGTGAAGATCGCCTCGTGCCCAAGAAGCAACGCCTCCTCGATCACCGCATTCTTTTTGTCCCCCACCGGAAGCGATCCGTGGCTGGTCGGTGCCTTGAGACCGAGCTCCTGAAAAAGCTTTGCGGCCTTCGCCGGGGTGGAACCCGGATACCCCGCCGTCTCGACGCAGCCGAATCCCATCGCGGCGATCGCGCGAATCGTGCCTTCGTAGTCCGCTGCCGTCTGTTCACGGACGCTGTAAAGTTGAACGGTAATTTGTGGAATCATGGTGGATTGCATAGTAGAGAGTTGATTAAAGCGTAGATTTCCTGAATGAAGATCCTCATATTATCAGATTCTGATTGAGAAGAAATTGACAAAAACTATGATTCATGGTGCGAAAATGAAGGCCGCCTTGGAGAGTGTGGGCCACTACCTCAGCGGTCCCGGCGGGGCGGAGAGGGCGTCGGAGATCGCCCCCAATGGTCTGCTGTTCGAGCTGATCACCGAAGGGGCGGTTTATTCGCCGGAAGGGAACGACCTCCACGGCGTCGGAGCTGTGTTTGTTCACAACCCCGGCCAATCCACTGTCAGCCGAACGCCCGGCGATGGGCACTACGCCTGCATGACTGCAAAATACCGGCTCGACCGGTTGCCGCAGCGGTTTGCCTGGCCGCGCGTTTTCCAATGGGCTCCCGTTGGCGATGCGCTGCGGTTTTCCGAGGAGATGCTTTTTGCCTTCCACCACACCGAACTCGACCGCGAAGTGCTGGGAGGGTTGATCTGGAGCCAGTTCCGGTTCCGGTTGGAGGAATTCCGGCGGACCGCAAAACACCAGGCGATCCCTCCGCTCGTCGCAAGCGTGATGGCGCACATGGACCGCCACTACGCCGAACCGCTGAGCGTCGAGGATCTGGCAGAACAATTCGGTCTCAGCGCGTCGCATCTGCATGCCCGGTTCCGCGAACACGCCGACATGACACCTCATCAGCACCTGATCCTCCAGCGCATGCGATCCGCCCGCCACAAACTGGTCACCACGGCTGACCCCATCAAAGCGATCGCGAGAGATGTCGGCTATACGAATACCGAAAACTTTTGCCGCGCATTCAAGAAGCACAGCGGTCTGACCGCAGCATCCTACCGGCGGAAGTTTATCCCGCATCGGTAGCGTGGCCTCACCTCAAAAATGGGGTCAAGAATGGCACCATTCTTGACCCCATACTTTTCACGCGATCTTTGAATTCCTCAAGTGTCATGCCGACGATTTCTGCGGTCTTTCTCGGACCTGAGTGGCCCGCGACCACCGTGACGGCGTCCTTCGGCAGGCCGAGTTGGCTTGCGAGAAATTGGGCCAGCCGCTTATTCGCGCGTCCGTCCTCCGGCGGGGCCTGAACCCGGATTTTGAGGTCATCGCCGAGCCATCCGGCGATCTGGTCGCGCGAGGCGTTCGGCACCGCCTTGATTCCGATGCGACAGCTTTTCTCCGAACCTTTCATTGTTCCACGTGGAACACTGTCCATCGCCACCTTAAATCGTTTGGGACAAAAACCCGCCGTCCACCCTCAAATCGATTCCGGTGACGAACGAGCTGGCGTGGGAGCTGGCGAGGAAGACGGAGGCTCCGGAGAGTTCGGCGGGGGCTCCGAAGCGGGCCATTGGGGTGTGGGCGAGGATGGTGGCGGCGCGGGGGGTGGGTGATCCGTCGGGGTGGAAGAGGAGCTTCTGATTCTGTTCGGCGGGGAAGAAGCCTGGGGTAATCGAGTTGACCCGCACGCCATGCGGCGCCCATTCGCGGGCGAGGAATTGGGTGAGATTGAGGACGGCGGCCTTGGCGGCGGAGTAGGCTACGACGCGGGAGAGCGGGATGTGGGCGGAGACGCTGGCGATGTTGATGATGCTTCCGCGTTTGGCCGCGACCATGTGGGGGCCAAAAACCTGACAGGGGAGCAGGGCGCCTCCGGCAAGGTTCAGATCGAAGCTGGCGGCCCAGTCGTCTTTTGTGATGTTCTCGAATGCAAACTCCGGAGTGGCGGTGACCTTGGGGTCGTTTCCGCCGGCAGCATTGACGAGCACTGAGACGGGGCCGAATTCTTTGAGCGCGCCCTCCAGAAGCCGCTGGAGGCTTTCTTTCGACGAAGCATCAACCGGAAGGAATGCCGCCCGTCCGCCCGCCTCGGTGATCGCACGAACCTGATCGCCCCCGCGCGCAGCATTGCGTCCGGCCACCACCACCCGCGCTCCGGCTGCCGCAAGAGCCGCCGCGATGGCCCCGCCCAGCACCCCGGTCGCGCCGATCACAACGGCGGTTTCGTCTGAAAGATTAAAAAGATTCATGGCGCGAGTATAGGAACCCGAAGCCGAACAATCCAGCATTTTACGTTTCCCCCGCCCGGCATCCCGGTATAGAATGCGCACGATGAAAGACACCCAAAGCGAGCCCGACGACCGCCGCCTGCCGATCAACAAGGTTGGAGTCAAGGCGCTGCGGTATCCTGTGCAGATCCGCGACAAGGACCATGCGGTGCAGAGCACGATCGCGACCGTGCAGTTGACCGTGGACCTGCCGCACCACTTCAAGGGCACGCACATGAGCCGGTTCATCGAGGTGCTGGGCTCGCACGGTCCGATCATCCATGTGGACAATATTCGCGACATTCTCGAGCAGTTGACCAGGCGGCTGGAGAGCGACTCCGCGCATTTGGATTTTGATTTTCCATTCTTCCTCGAAAAAAAAGCGCCGGTCACCGGAGCGGCCGGGCTCCTGGATTACTCGGCAAAATTTCAGGCATCCCTCACCAGCGGGAAGCTGGATTTTGTGGTGATTGTCATCGTTCCCGTCACGACGCTGTGTCCGTGCTCGAAGGCGATCAGCAAGGCGGGCGCACACAACCAGCGCGGGCATGTGACTCTCGCGGTCCGCTGCCGGCGGCCGATGTGGATTGAGGACATGATCCGGCTGGTCGAGGATTCCGCGAGTTCCGAACTCTACAGCCTGCTGAAGCGACCGGATGAAAAAGCGGTGACCGAGCGCGCCTACGACAACCCGGTTTTCGTTGAAGACCTTGTCCGTGCGGTCGCGGTCAAATGCGAGGCGGATCCGAACATCCTCTGGTATCGCGTCGAGGCGGAAAATTTCGAGTCCATCCACAATCACAACGCCTACGCACTGATCGAAAAACAGCCTTGAGGTTCCTGATGCCACCCAAAGAAAATGCGTGAGCGAGGAAAAACTGCGAGGGCGGGGACGGCTCGCCGAGTCGTCCGTGGAGGGGAGCGTCTCCGTTTGCTGCAAATCGACACGTCCCATTGTCCCTGGCGGAGGCTCAATCGTAATAATACGACCGCAAGCCGTCGAGCTTGTTCAGCTTGAAATCATAGACGACTCCCCGCTCGAGCGAAGCCGCCTTTTCAAGCTGCCGCTCCCAGTCCAGCTTGCTCGCCTTGACGGCAACCAACTGGCCGGCGGAATTTTTCACCGCGACGATCCAGCCTTCGTATTCGGCATAGCCGGATGAAGACGCACTTTCTTTTTAACGGCGTTCGCAAGTTGCTCCATTGGAGCAGGATCA
>DYRS01000143.1:2038-5449 GCA_020718585.1 Chthoniobacter flavus | reverse complement strand
TTCCGCGCCATCCTCGCCGATTGAACCCTCACGGGGTTCACCGAATATTTACGCCGCAAACGCGCCGGACAACTTCCGGCGGCGGCAGGCGACGACCGTCCTCTCGCTGGAATTCCTCCTCCTCGACTTCGGACGCCGCGCGGCGGACGTCCGCCGGACGCTCGCCGCGCTCGATGTGGCCGGGCTCACCTACGAGCGCGGGCTCCAGCGGGTCGTCTTCGACGTGCAGCGGAGGTATTTCGCGCACGAGGCCGCGCTCCGAGGGCTCGAGTCGGCCGAGGCGCTCGTGTCTGCCGCCCGCGCGGTGGTGGAGACGGTCAAAAAGGAGGTGGCCACCGGGCTCGCCGCCACCCCCGACCGGCTCGCCTCGGAAAAAAACCTCCTCGAAGCCGAATTCGCACGCGAGTCCGCCGCCGCCCTCGTCCGCACGACTCTCGGCGACCTCTGCGTCGCCGCCGGACTCCCCGCGAACGCGCCGCTCGTGCTCGCAAAATCCGACCTCCCGGCCTCGACAGCCGGATTCCGCGAGCAGGCGGGGAAGCTGATCGAAGACGCCCTCGCCGGGCGGCCCGACCTCGCCGCCCGGGCGGCTGATGTCCGCGCCCGCACGGCCGCCACCGACCGCGCGCGCGCCGACTTCCTGCCCGAAATCCGCCTCGAGGGGAAATATGCGTATTCGGCATTCGGATACGACGCGCGCGCCGGAAAGACCCACGGATCGTATGCCGAGGACCTCAACGGCTACGGCGCATTCCTCGTCGCGAAGTGGGATCTCTTCGACGGGTTCGAGCGGATCTCGCGCGAAAAAAAGCGCGTCGCCGAGGAGCGTGCCGCACGCGAGGATCTCGCCCAGGCCCGGCTCGACGCCACCCGCGACGTGTGGACCGCCTACCACGACACCCTCAGCGCCGCCACACGGGTGGACTTCGCCGAGGGGTTCGTGAAGTCCGCAGCGGAAAATTTTGAAGCAACCCGCACCGCCTACACATCCGGACTCGCGACGGTCGCCGAGTTTTCCGAGTCCTCCGCCCGGCTCGCCGACGCGGAATCCACCCGCGCGACCGCGGTCGCCGACTACTCGACGTGCCTCGCCGCACTCGCATTTTCCACCGGTCGCCCGGCGGTCGCGGAGGCGGGTCGTGGGGGCGCGAAAAAAAGTAGGACGGCGGGGATCAGACCTCGACCGTCTCGCCGATCACGGGCAGCAGGAGCGTCACCCCCGCTTTTGCAAATGTCTCCATTGCCTCGCCGGTATTGATCGTGATCGGAGGAAACGTGTTGTAGTGGACGCCGATCACCGTGCTCGTCCGCACGAACCCGGCCGCACGCGCGGCATCCGCCGCCCCCATCGTGAAGTTGTCGCCAATCGGAAGCACCGCGAAGTGGATCAAAAATTCCTCCGGAATCAGCTTCATGTCCATCGTCAGCGCGGTGTCGCCCGAGTAATAGAACGCGCCTTCTTCCAGCTCGACCACAAAGCCGCCGGGATTCCCGCCCGGCGAACCGTCGGGCAGCGTGCTCGAGTGGATCGCGCTCGTCATTTTCACGCGCCCGAACCCGAACCGCCTTGCTCCCCCGTGGTTCATCGCCGCCACATGGGTGACACCCTGCCGGCCGAGCCACTCGCCGGTCTCCCAGTTGCACACGACCTCGGCGCCGGTCTGCCCGGCCACCGCAACCGCATCGGCCACATGGTCCACATGCCCGTGCGAAAGCAGGATCGCGTCCGCCTTGATCGCCGACATGTCAACGCCCTTCGCAAGCGGGTTCGGCGAAATGAACGGATCGAAGAGCAGTCGGTGCCCGCCGCTCTCCACAAGAAAACAGGAGTGTCCAAAATAGGTGAATTTCATGGCACCCACAAAAAACCACACGCCTGCCCGCCGCGCAATCCGGAATCACCGTCCGCAAGATCGGATGCCCGGACTTTGTTTGCAGCAATTCTCATTTGAGCCCGCCTTGCGGCGTTCCCTCGTCTCTGTATCCGCCATTATTTCGGTAAATTCCCCTGCCCCCTAAAGATGAGCGAGCAGCGTGCGGGCGTCCTCTTGGAAGGCCTCCGGGCTGTCGTCTCGGACAAACTCGAGCATCACCGCGTGGTCGCGTCCGGTGGCGCGGAGGATGTCGAAGACCTGCTTCCAGAACGCCGCGCCCGCAGAGAATGGATGCCTGACGAGGCCGACGTTTTCTTCGACCGTCCAGTGGAAGGCGTGAACATCGCGGACGCGAGGCAAGATCGTGCGCAGCCCGTCGAGCGACTCGGCTTCTGGCACATGGAGCGGCTGCTGCCAGTAGGTTTTGATCGCGGGGTGCGCGGCAGCGGCAAGCAGCCGCCGGGATGCCGCGTAGGTGTCGTTGATCGTCCCGTCGTGGAACTCGAACGCGAGCACGATGCCGGCTTTTTCTGCCATGTCGGCCAGGCGGAACGCTTCGGCGACGATAGTCTCGAAGTGGACGTCGTCCGACTCAAACGTTCCCCTTTTCCCCGCCCAGACCCGAATTTCCGGCGCGCCCAAAGCGACGGCGGATTCGAGCGCGGCGGAAAAATCCGGCCCGTCCCCCGCACTGAGGCGGTAATACGATCCGTAGGCGGCGACAGCGAGGCCGGCGTCCTCGGTGATTCGTCGGACCTCGCGGGCATTCGCGGCATCGCCGGGCGGAACGTGGACGTCCCCTCCCCACTCGATGACTTGCAGCCCGGCGTCGCGGACGAGTGCGACGATTTCCAGGGGAGTCAGTTTTCGGAACGTGATGGAGAGGAGACCCGGAGTGATCATGGCCGATTCTTAATCTCGCGCGCGATCAGGGGAAGAATTTTATCGAGGTCGGCGATCGCATCTACCAAATGAACTGCGGTGAGTGCCCGCTACTTCAGCGAATCGAGCGCGGCCTGGACCTCCTGCGCGCTGTCCTTGGTTTTTGCGCTGAGCGAGATCCAGGCGATCTTGCCATCCTTCACGATGAACGACTGCCTTGCACTGACCGGCAAGCCCATCATCCCCGGCACCCCGAACGCAGCGGCAACGTTTCCGTCCCGGTCGGCAATGAGCGGAAACGGGATTTCGTATTTGTCGCGGAACGCCTTTTGCGCCTCCGGCTTGTCGCGGCTGACCCCGAGGATATGGAGGTTTTTCCCCTTGAGAGTCGCAAACGAATCGCGCAGCGAACAGGCTTCGGCTGTGCATCCCGGCGTATCCGCCTTCGGGTAAAAATACACGAGCGTCGTCCCTTTCGCATACACGTCGGAAAAGACGACCGGCTTTGCGTCCTGGTCGGGTGCGGTCACCTGCGGCGCGGGCGAACCGACTTCAAGCGCCTTGAGGCGGGGAGAAAAAAATGTGAGCATGGCGACAATCAATACGGTTGCGCGGGCGGTCATCATGCGACCATATTCGCCCCGCGCCAATTCGC
>DYRS01000143.1:0-1938 GCA_020718585.1 Chthoniobacter flavus | reverse complement strand
TTCTCCTTCCACTTGCTGCGCTTTTTGTCGGCACCTGCCGCTCGCTGCCCGCGCTGTTCGACCTGGCGGGAACCGTCCGGTCGGCGGGCATGGGCGTGGTGGGTGGCGGCTGGGCTGATCGGGCGGTCGGGGCCGCCGCGCGCGCCGCAGGCTGGGATGCGGCCGGGCTCGTGCGCGCCGCGATCACATCCGCCCCCTGGGTGATCGGGTTTGTGGTCGTCTTTTTTTTCGCGGATAAACTCCCTCTTCGCCGCCGGTGGATCGCGCCGGTGTTCGTCTGGCTCTGCTGGTGCCTGGCGGTAGCCGGCGGGCTCCGGGATGGCTGGTTCGCATGGAGCCGCCGGATTGACGACCTCCGGCTTGTCGCCCCGGTCGGGCTTGTGGAATCTGTCCGGACGTCTGGACCCGACGCCAGGATCTTCCTCAACCCGTCGGCCGTCGTTCCGGTGGCCGCATTGGTGCCGAAGCTGGTGGACCAGAGCATCACGCCTGAAAAGCTGTACGGGCTTTCCCGTTCGCCAGCGCGATGGCGGGACGAGGACCGGAGCCGGGGGTTTACGGTAGTGCTCATCTCCGGACGCCTCTCCGATGCCAAGCCGCTGATCCGCCATCTGCTCGACTCCCCCGACTGGCGACTTGCCATCGTTGACAACCAGGGGCTCCTCTTCCTCCGGGGCTCGGGCGGAAGCCGTCTGGAAGCGGCCATCCCTGATTTTTCGACCACGCGCGAACGCGCGATCTACCTCGCCCAATACGCGCTCGTCCTCGACGCCGCCGAACTCGCCACCGACGCGAAGCGGCGCATGGACGAAGCGATGAATCTCGCAGGAAACGACTTTGACGTCCTCATCCGCGCCGCCTCTCTCGCGGCGTCCCACGGCCGGTGGGAGCGCGCGCGCAAGCTCGCCGTGCGCGCCGCCACCCTGCGCCCAAACTCCTTTGAGTCCAACTACCCGCTCGCATGCGCGCTCATCGAAACCGGCGCCCCAGAAAAAGCGTTTGCGCTCGCCTCCCGCCTCGCCGCCGCTCACCCGGACGACTTCGCGACGCTCCTCCTCCTCGCGCGCGCCGCCCGTGCCTCGGGAAATTTTTCCGCCGAGACCGACGCGCTCGAGCGGATGCTCCGGCTAGTCGGCGACGAGCCGGAGGCAGCGATGCGCGTCCACATCCACCTCGCCCAATCGTGGACCCGCCGCGCATTCCCCGACCAGGCACTCGCCCACTACCGCGCCGCGCTTGCCGGCAATCCCACCGCCACCGAATTCCGCGACATCCGGGAGGCGATCACCGCCATCGAAAAAAACCGCCTCCCCGCGACTCCGTAATCCCGGCAGCCCGCCCACGATCCTCGCCGCCCAGGGGAAAATTGCTCATGCCGGAGAAAACATCATGCTGGCCGCGGCCGCCGTGGCGGCCTTAAGGACTGTCGGTCGGAGGTGCCGCGAGCGTGCAGCCTTCGATCCACTGCGAGCGGAGGTGGTCACCCGTGCTGCTGCCGATAATTCCAGTGCAGGCGGAGATGATCTTTGCCACGGACTGCTCCGCGAGCCGCCGCCTTGAGACTTTCATTGTCGAAAGGGGCGGATGGCTGTGAAGCGCGCCTTCGATGCCATCGAACCCTGCAACGCTGACCTGCCCGTGCACGTCAATGCCCTTCTCCTTCAGGGCCGAGATCGCCCCCAACGCCAAATTGTCGTTCCCGCCAAAAAGTGCGGTGAACGGAAGATCTCGCTCGAGGAATTCTGCCATCGCCGACTTGCCATCAGAAATTCCCAGGCCCTGCGCCTCGACCACATAGCGAAACGGGATCGCATGTCCGGCCCGCTCGCCGCGCCGAGAAACCCCTGCAGCCGCGTGTGCATGCGCAGCGGCGATGCGGCGTTGACTACATCCACTTGAACCCGGTGAGGGCCGGGCTTCTTGCGGAGGATGCGATGC
>DYRS01000333.1 GCA_020718585.1 Chthoniobacter flavus | reverse complement strand
AAAACGCTCAAACCACTACAGATGGTATCTAGGGGAGTAAAGTGCATACCCAGATAAAATATTTGTTGACAAGCTGAAAATGCTCTTGTAGGTCGCGCGCTCAGATTGAACGAATCGCCCCCAGCAGTGTCATACCTTGCGACGATGCGTTGCGCTCCGAAGCCCGAAAATAAATGGGGCGGCGGGGCACAGAGCGTCGGCACAACCACCACGAACATGGCCATCGAAGATTCAGACACCGGATTCCAACTCTACCTCCGCGAAATCGCGCAATTTCCGCTTCTCACGGTGAAGGACGAGGTGCGCCTCGCCCGCAAGATCAAGCGCGGCGACCAGGAGGCGCGAGCGCTGATGGTCCGCTCGAATCTGCGGCTCGTGGTGAAGATCGCCCGCGACTACGGGAATTACGGCCTCCCGCTCCTGGACCTCATCTCGGAGGGCAACATCGGGCTGATGAAGGCGGTCGAGCGGTTCGACCCGAAGAAGGGTGGGAAGCTGAGCACTTATGCGGCGTGGTGGATCAAGCAGTCCATCAAGCGCGCGCTGGCGAACCAGAGCAAGACGATCCGCCTGCCGGTTCACCTGGTGGACAAGATCGCGAAGATCCGACGGGTGAGCGCGCAGATGACCGAGGAGTTCGGGCGCGAGCCGAGCGACGAGGAACTCGCCGAGGAGCTTGGGCTTTCCGCCGCAAAGGTGTCTGCCCTGAAGAGCGCCGCGATCCGGCCGACATCGCTCGACCAGCCGGTCGGCGACGACGACTCGACCCAGTTCGGCGAGCTCGTCGGCGACGATAACGCGCGGGATCCTTTCGAGCTGCTCCGCGACAAAGATTTGCGCGATGAGGTCGGCGACCTGCTCGGAGTTCTCGACGACCGCGAGCGCCGGATCATTAACCTCCGGTTCGGACTCGATGGGAAAAATCCCAAGACCCTCGAGGAGGTTGGGGAAAAATTTGGAGTCACCCGCGAGCGGATCCGCCAGCTTCAGAACATCGCGCTCGTCAAGCTCCGCAAGGCGCTCGGAAAAATGGAGCGCCCGAAAGCAGAGGTATTCGTGTAATTGTAGCCGTTCACGGCCCATAATTGAGAAGAAAAATTAGAGGAGCCAGCGTTTAGGGCTGGACTCGCCGTGGGTAGTTGCTGTAATCTTCGCGCCATGACAGAGGATATGGTAATGCAAGGG
>DYRS01000332.1 GCA_020718585.1 Chthoniobacter flavus | reverse complement strand
GCCCCGTAAAGGGCTATTGTGTCGGAAAGGCGTCTGCCTCTCGATTCAATCGCGGCGATGCGGAGCCCGTCCGCCTGCCGATGGGCGATGAGCACCTGAAGATGGTCGGCCGCTCCGAGGGTATATTCCAGTTGGGCGATCCGCAAGGATTCCACGGCGTTTTCATGGGCGGCCGTCTGCCCGGCCAGCGCCGCGGCATCTCCTGCGAGCGCCTGTAATGTGTCGGCAACATTCCGGAATGACTGCAAAACTGTCTGCCTGTAGTTCGCCTCGGCGGCATCCATTGCGGCTTTCGCGGCCCGTGATTCCGCGCGCAGGCCGAAGTTGAAAAGCGGCTGTGCGAGCTGGCTTGCGAGTCCCCACACCATGGAGCCGCCGCCGAAAAGCGCGGCCGTTGTCAGCGCCTGGGAGCCGAGAGTCGCGCTCAACGTGATTTTCGGATAGACATTGGCCAGTGACGCCCCGTACTGCGCCCCGGCGGCGTGGAGCAGGGCCTCGGCGCTCCGGATGTCGGGGCGTTTGCGCACCAGCTCCGAGGGAACAAGCAGCGGCAGCTCGGAAGGGAGCGTGAAATCGGCAAGGAGGAAGCGCGGCAAACCTGTGTCCGACGGCATTATGCCGACAAGAGTGGCAAGCAGGCTGTCCGTTGCCGCCAGCCTTGTTTCCAGGAGGGGAATCGAGGCCCGGTCTGTTTCAAGCCGGCTTTGCAGGGCCAGTTCCTCTTTCCGGGCTGCCGTGCCGAGCCGGATGCGCTGCCGGATCAAGGCGAGCTGCTCCTCCTGGTTTTTCACGATATCCCGGGCGGCGTCGATCTGCGCGTGGAGCCCCGCCTGGAGGACAGCGGCGGAGGCCACATTTGCCGCGAGCGTCAGGCGCGCCCCTTCCAGAACGAAACCCCGGTAGTCAACCTGCGCGGCCAGTGATTCGAGGAGGCGGCGGTTTCCTCCGGCAAGATCGAAGTTATAGCTTACCCCGATTCCGGCATTGAAGAGATTGAACGTTCTTTCCCCGTCGGGGAGTCCCGAGGGGGCGCTGTTGACGCCCGCACGCTGCGCCCCAAGGCTGGCTGCCGCCTGCGGATAGAGCGTCGAGCCGGCTTTCGCCTCGTACGTCTCGCGCGCCTGCCGCAGCGTCGCCGCAGCCGCCTCCAGCGTGGGGCTTGTTGCCAGCGCCTGTTCGATGAGCGTGTTGAGTT
>DYRS01000331.1 GCA_020718585.1 Chthoniobacter flavus | reverse complement strand
TATTCCGCAATGGCGCCGGAGATATCGGCGCTCAAGCCATCGATACGTTGCCTCGCGTCAGGATGCGCGGACAGATAGCCGGCGATGGCCTCACGGTGCGCGCTGGTATAAATCAGATAGTCGCTCTCCTCGATCCCGTACTCGGCGAACAGCCCCGCCATCGCCGCGCGGGTCGGCGGTTGCCTAGTGGAAGTCCAAGCCTGTTTTGAAAGCTCCAGGCGGGCGATGCTCAGATCGATATAGCGGGCCAGGGTCAGGTCCGCGGCGAATGCGGGCCCACTCCCGATCAGGATGGCGATGGTTAGCCCGCCAAACCAGCCGCGGACGAAGGTCTTGGTCTTCATCAGTAGAACACTCTGATCAGGAGGTAACGGGTCAAGGAGGTACTGCCAGAGCCGTCGATGGCGGTCAGCGCCAAGCGATACTCGCCCGTGTCGGGCAGCAGGCCGCTACTGTTGCGACCATCCCAGGTGATGAGTTTGCTTGCCCCGGCGGTGAAGCCGGGGAAGCGACCGTTGAACACGACCCCGCCCGTATCGAGGTTGGTCACGGACAGATCCATGTCGGCCGCCTTGCTCAGGTCAAAGCGGATCGAAAGCGGCCGGCTGCCGTCGCGGGCCGGGCTGTATTGGGTCGGCTGCACCGAAAAACTGGAGATGACCGGCGCCGATGCGAGATAGATCGCGTTGTCCGGCAGACGGTAGCCCCAGATGCCGAATAGGAAGGTATCACCGGGCGGGGGAACCGCCTGCGATCCATCCGGTAACAAGCCATCCCAGTAGATCGTATGGGTGCCCACGCCGAAGGGCTCGCGGTCGAGCAAGGTGACGAGCCGCGTATCGCTATTGAACAGACCGACGAAGGCGAGAACCTCCGAGGCACCCTGGCTACTCGGCACCGTGAACTGAATGTCCAGCGGGTCGTTGTTGAATGGCGAGAAGGTGCCGCCGAGGTTGTTGCGGGTCGGGTTATAGCGCGTGCCACCGGTGGTGTCGGTCAGATCGATCTGCTTGGTCGTGGCGCCAATGTCGTATTGCAGAACCGCGTAGTAGTCGCCGTCGGGTAGCAGGGTGCCGGAGTCGTCGCGACCACTCCAGATATCGTCGTAGGTACCCGCGGGACGGCTCTGGTTGACCAGGATTCGGACATCGCGCCCGGTGTTGTCCCGGATGAGCACCCGCACCGGAACCGTTCCGG
>DYRS01000330.1 GCA_020718585.1 Chthoniobacter flavus | reverse complement strand
CAGCCTTTTCAAGAGATTGCTGAAGGAGGGGTGGTTTCTGTCCGGAGTCGTCCTTACGCTCGCGCTTGCGCTTTTGTACGTCGCCGGCGTCTGGCTTTCCCCGTACGACCCCTTCGACAACTCCTTTGCGCCGCTTCTTCCCCCTTCTTCGGCCCACTGGCTGGGTGTGAACGACGGCGGGATGGACATCTTCTCGGAGCTCGCGCTGGGTCTCGGGAACACGCTTTTTTTCAGCCTGCTTGCCGGCGGCGTCGGCCTGGCGCTGGGCGTCGCCGCCGGCCTTGTTTCGGCGTGGAAGGGCGGCTGGGTTGACGACGCGCTGATGCGGCTGGCGGATGTCCTGATGTCGATTCCCCCGGTCATGATCATGATTGTCGCGGCGGCGTTTTTCCGCCCCTCTGTGGAGATTCTCGCCCTGACGCTGGCCTTGATCTCCTGGCCGACGACGGCCAGGGCGATCCGTTCGCAGGCGCTTGTCGTCAAACGAAGCCTGCATGTCCGGGCCGCGCGGGAGATGGGGGGGGGCGGGCGCTACATCATCGCCACGCATCTGCTGCCGGAGCTGTTTCCGCTCTACATTATCGGATTTGTAGCGAAGATCCGGATGGCCGTTTTCATGGAGGCGTCGCTTGCGTTTCTGGGGCTCTTCGACCCCGGCCGCAAATCGCTCGGGATGATGATCCGCTATGCCCTGCAGTACTATTACCTCGATATCTGGTGGAACTGGCTCTTGCCGCCGGTTTTCTGCCTTACGCTGATCGTCATGGGCGTCACCTTTCTGGCGGTAGGCCTCGAAAAAATTTTTGACCCCAGGCTGAAGGAAGTTTGAGACATGGTTGAGATAGAAAATCTGTCGGTAATCTATAAGGATGGGAACCACGCGCTACTCGCCATCGACCGGGCGACGCTGAGCCTGCAGGCGGGGAGGGTGACGGCCCTGATCGGCGAATCCGGCTCGGGGAAAACGACTATCGGAAACGCGATCATGGGCCTGCTGCCGCCTAATGCCGCGATTGAAGGGAACATCCGCCTCGATGACATCGCATTGACCACCCTCGACGAGAAGTCCTGGCGCCGGCTCCGCTGGCAAAAGGTGGCGATGGTCTTCCAGAACGGGGCGGCCGGCCTGAATCCGGTGCAGCGGATTGTCGATCAGGTGGCCGAGCCGCTTGTCTATCACCGGAATATCAAAAAAGACGAGG
>DYRS01000142.1:4194-5572 GCA_020718585.1 Chthoniobacter flavus | reverse complement strand
CGGCCCGGACAAAATCCGCCGCCGTCGCGCCCTCGCCGCGCGGATTTGTGGGATGTCGGGTGGATTGACAATCCGGGCGGGCGGCCCCACGGTGCGCGGCTATGCCATTTTCTATGTTGGGGCTCACAAAGCCGTTATTTCAGGGTGTGCAGGCGATGGGCTACGGGGATCCGACCCCGATCCAACTGCGCGCCATCCCGCCGGCCCTCGAGGGCCGCGACGTCATCGCCTCCGCCCAGACCGGCACTGGCAAGACGGCGGCGTTTGGGCTTCCCGTGCTGCAGAGGCTTGCCGCCCGCGGCAAATGCCGCTGCCTCGTGCTGGAGCCGACCCGCGAGCTTGCGATGCAGGTCGAGACCGCGATCCGGGATTTCGCGAGGTTTACCGACCTGCGGGTCGCCTCAATTTTTGGGGGCGTCGGCTACGGTGCGCAAAAGACCGCGCTGCGCGAGGGGGTGGACATCATTGTCGCCACGCCAGGACGCCTTGAAGACCACCTCCAGCAGGGAACCCTCCGCCTCGGGGACATTCAAATCCTTGTGCTCGACGAGGTGGACCGGATGCTCGACGTCGGGTTTCTGCCGCCGATGAAGCGGATCATCGCGAAGTGCCCGAAAGACCGCCAGACGCTGTTCTTCTCGGCGACGCTTCCGCCCGAGATCGCCGAGCTCTCGTCCTGGGCGCTCCGCGATCCGGTGCGCATCGAGATCGGGTCGTCGCACACCGTCGTCTCAACTGTCAAGCACGGGGTTTACACGGTCGATCCCAGCCGGAAATTTGACCTACTCCTCGCCCTTCTCACGAAAACCGACTACCAGAGCGTCATCATTTTTTCGCGGACGAAACACGGTGCCGACAAAATCGCGAAGAAGCTTCGTGCGAACAACCATTCGGTCGCCGTGCTTCACGCCAACCGTTCGCAGAACCAGAGGATCGAGGCGCTCGAGGGGTTCAAATCCGGAAAATACGAAGTGATGGTTGCGACCGACATCGCCGCGCGCGGGATCGATGTTGCCGGCGTCAGCCACGTCGTCAACTACGACATCCCCCAGCACCCGGAAGACTACGTCCACCGGATCGGGCGGACCGGGCGCGCGCTCCAGCTCGGCGACGCGTTCACTCTCGTGACCCACGAGGAGGCAAAAAAACTCGCGGCGATCGAGCGGTTCATCGGGCACAAAATCGAGCGGCTGCACCTCGAGGGCTTCCAGGTCCCGCGCAATGGCGAGGCCGCCGCGCCCCGTCCGCAAAAGATCGTGCCGCGCATGGACGGTCGCCCGCAGCGAAGCTTCCGCCGCCGTCGCTGACCGACATCCGGGACTGGCGGGCACTGCGCGGGCACTGCGCGGGCACTGCGCGGGGGGGAGCGCACAAATCG
>DYRS01000142.1:0-4094 GCA_020718585.1 Chthoniobacter flavus | reverse complement strand
GCGGGCACTGCGCGGGCACTGCGCGGGCACTGCGCGGGGGGGAGCGCACAAATCGTGTTTGCCCGTGCGGGCGCGTGGCGGTATGACAGGCCGCACGGGAATGGAATTCAACAGGAAGACCGGCTGCCTGACGCTCGACGAGACGCTGGAGGCGGCCGAGGTGTCGAGGCGGTGGAGCCTTGTCGGCGGGGGAAAATCCCCGCGCGAGGTGAATGCCGCCGCGCTGCGGACGTGCGATGGGGCCGGGCTCGCGTTTCTCTGGTCGCTGCGGGGTCCTGCGGGAGCGCGGCTCGACGGTCTGCGCCCGGAGATCGCCGCGCTGCTGCGTCCGTTTGACAGCCTGCCGGAATGCCCGGCCGAGCCAGTCGAGCATGACCGCTCGCTGCTCGTCCACATCGGCCACGCGACCGTGCAGATCCTCGCCGACACGCGCGCGCAGATCGAGTTCATTGGGGAGTTTACCTCGACCGCGCTTGCCTGCTGCGCGAAGCCCCGGCTCGTGCGCTGGACCGACATGTGGCTGGTCGCGCAGCGGGCGGGGGTGGACGCGCTCGTCGTCGCCGGGATGGTTTCGTTTTTGACCGGGATGATCATGGCATTTCAGTCGGCGATCCCGCTGCGCCAGTTCGGGGTCGATATTTTTGTGGTCAACCTGGTCGCGCTCGCCCTGCTGCGCGAGCTCGGTCCGATCATGACAGCCGTCGTGCTCGCCGGGCGGTCAGGATCGGCGTTCGCGGCGGAGATCGGGACGATGAAGGTCAACCAGGAGATTGACGCGCTGGTGACGATGGGGATTGATCCGATGCGGTTCCTTGTGGTGCCGCGCGTGCTGGCCGGGTTTCTTGTCACTCCGGTGCTGACGATCTACTCGAACGCGCTCGGCGTGGGGGGCGGGTTTCTTGTGATGATGGGGCTGGGGTTCCCGTTCATGGCGCTTTGGAACCAGCTCGTGAGCGCGGTCGCGATGAGCGACGTCATGACCGGCATCATCAAGTCGCTTGTCTTCGGGGTGCTCGTCGCGGGGGTCGGCTGCCTCCGCGGGCTCCAGACCGGTGCGGGCGCAAGCGCGGTAGGGGTCTCGACGACCCGCGCGGTCGTGAGCTCGATCTTTCTCATCGTGACGGTCGACGCTGTTTTTGCCGCCATATTTTACGCGATCCAATGGTGAGTCCGATCATCGAGGTTCGCAATCTGACCGCCGCCTACGGGGACGCGGTGATCCTCGAAAACGTGTCGTTCGACGTCCGCCGCGGCGAGGTCTTTGTCATCCTGGGCGGATCCGGGTGCGGCAAGAGCACGCTGATGAAGCACCTCATCGGGCTGTTGTCGCCGGCGCGCGGCAAGGTCCTCATTGATGGCGGGGACATCCACACCGCGACACGCGCCGAGCGGGAGGTCCTGCTCAAAAAGTTTGGGGTGATGTATCAAGGGGGCGCGCTCTTCGGCTCGATGACGCTTGAGGAAAATGTGACGCTGGCGATGGAGGAATTCACCCGGCTTCCGCCCGCCGCGCGTCGGCTGGTTGCGAGGATGAAGCTCGCGCTCGTCGGGCTCGAGCGGTTCTCCGAGCATTTCCCCAGCGAGGTGAGCGGCGGGATGCAGAAGCGTGCGGCGATCGCGAGGGCGATGGCACTCGACCCGGCGGTCCTGTTCCTCGACGAGCCGTCGGCCGGGCTCGACCCGGTGACATCGGCCGGGCTCGACGAGTTGATCCTCAGCCTGAACAAAAACCTCGGCGTCACATTTGTCATCGTCAGCCACGAGCTGGCCAGCATCTACGCGGTCGCCGACCGCGTGATCATGCTCGACGGCAAGACGAAGGGGATCATCGCCGAGGGGGTGCCTGCTGACCTCCGCGACAACTGCCCGGATCCATTTGTCCGCGCATTTTTTTACCGGCGGGCACCGGACGCTCCGAGCGGGGGGATGCCATGACGAGCGGCACCCGGCATGAACCGCTCGAGGCGGTCCTTCTCGGCGAGCTCGCCCGACTCGACTCGCTCGGGATGCGCCGGAGGCTGCGCACGCTCGCGTCCGCCCAAGGCGCGGAGGTCGTGCTCGACGGACGTCCGGTCGTGAATTTTTCCTCGAACGATTATCTCGGGCTTGCGAAGGAGGAGTTTCTTGCGGAGGAATTTTGCCGGGCCGCGCGCGACTTCGGGGTCGGCTCGGGATCATCGCGGCTGATCTCCGGCACGCAAACCCCGCACCGCAAACTCGAGGAGTCGCTCGCGGCGTTCAAGGAACTGCCTGCAGCGGTTGTCTTTGGCAGCGGCCACACGACGGCGATCGGCACGATCCCCGCGCTGGTGGGGTCGGGGGATGTGGTGATCCTCGACAAGCTCGCGCACGCGTGCCTTGTGGACGGCGCACGGCTCAGCGGCGCGGCGATGCGGGTCTTTGCGCACAACCGGACCGACGTGCTCGATGCCCACCTGCGATGGGCGCGGCGGGTGCATCCCACCGCGCGCGTGCTCGTCGTCACGGAATCGGTTTTCAGCATGGACGGGGATCTTGCGCCGCTGGAGGAAATCGTGCGCCTCAAGGATGAGCACGGCGCATGGCTGCTGCTCGACGAGGCGCACGGGCTCGGCGTGGTCGGTGCGGGCGGACGCGGGCTGGCCCACGCGCTCGGCCTCAGCGACCGGGTCGAGATCCACATGGGCACGCTCGGCAAGGCGGCGGGAGTCGCGGGCGGCTACATCGCCGGACGGCAAGCACTAGCCGACTTCCTCATCAATAAATCGCGCGGGTTTATTTTTTCGACCGCGATGCCGGCCGCCCAGACCGCCGCCGCGCGCGCGGCGATCGAGTGGCTCGGGACGTCCGCCGGGCGGGACCGCGTGGCCGCGCTGGAATCCAACCGCCAGGTATTTGCGGCTCTTTGTCCGGGGCTGCTCTCCGGCCCGCCTCCGGCGGCGATCGTGCCGGTCATCGTCGGCGAGGAATCCCGCGCGCTTGAGCTCTCCGCCCGCTGCCTCGACGCGGGCGCATTTATTCCGCCGGTCCGGTTTCCGGCCGTGCCGAAGGGGAGCGCCCGCCTCCGGCTCACGCTCACCGCCACCCACACGCGCGAGCACCTCGCGCTCGCAGCCGACATCCTGTCGTCGGCTGACATCGCAAAAAATCAGGCCGGCTTCCGCATGAGCCAGTAGATCTCTCCCGGCCATCCGGGGAACATCCGGCCCCAGGCGAGGTTGAACCGCATCCATGCCGCGGAATTTTCCAGCGGGCTTCCCTTGCTTCGGAGGAAAAATGCTCCGCTGGCAAACTCGACGACCAGCCCGGCGGCTTGTGCCATCGAGCGCACGCGCGCCGGCGAGAACACGCTGACATGGCCCATCGGACCGGCTGTCGCGCGAACCTTGCGCTCTCGGGCCGCCCGGAAAATGTGCGGGACGACAGGAAACCCGCCGATCAGCGAGCCGCCGGGCGCAATCCCGGCCGCGATCATTTTCAGCGCGCCCTCGGGATCGGAAAGGTGCTCGAGGACATGGAGGAGGATCGCGCAGTCGTAAACCGCCGGCAACGCGAACGCGGGATCCTCAAGGTTCGCCTCAAAAAAATCCGTGTATCCCGCCCGCTTCAGCTTGTCGGTGAGCATCACGGCATCCACCGCAGTCCATCGCGAGCAGGGGACGCCGCCGGGTGCGGAATTTACGAACTCCAGCATTTGGCCGCGGTGGACGCCGATCTCGGCGACGGCCGGCGGTCGGCCCAGCCGCAGCGATTCCTCGCGGAGGAGTTGGTATCCGAACCAATACCGGAGGAGCCGCAGCGGGTAGCGCACGGACTTTGCCTCGGACGGCATCCCGAACCGCTTTGCACGGACGGTCGGATTGTCGGCCAAAAATCCGATATCCCATCGTGATGAGTCGTATGTTTTCAACGCGCCGCAAATCGTGCCCGCATCCGCCGGTTCGGTCAAGCGCACGGCGGAAACCTCCGTTCGCCGGCAGGGCTGATTTTTTTAAATTTTCCATGCGGCAAAGGGGTTGCAAAGGAGGCATGCAAAAGGGGGCCAGTCCTTTCCTATTCACGTAGCCGTTCACGGCCAATAATTGAGAAGAAAAGGTAGAGGAGCCAGCGTTTAG
>DYRS01000329.1 GCA_020718585.1 Chthoniobacter flavus | reverse complement strand
CCTGGTCTGCGTAGCCCTGGACCGAGTGCTTCCCGACTGGCTGGCACGGGAGCCGAACAACCCCTTCGTGGCAGTGTTCGCGCCCCTGATGATCGAGGACGACGAGGAGTTGCGCGCCCGCGCCCCGGCCCTGTGGCAGACGGTGCAGACCGCCCCGGTGGCGCCGAAGGTGCGGAGCGTCCTGTCGGAGGTTCTGGAATACTGGTTTTTCGAGCGATTTCGCGGACTCACCGCGAGGGAGATCTGGGCGATGTTGAATCTGGTGACGCCGATCCAAGAGACGCGGGCCTATCAGTCGATCTTTGAAGAAGGGGAGGCCGTCGGGAAGGCCGAGGGCAAGGCCGAGGGCAAGGCCGAGGGCAAGGCCAGCACCCTCAAGCGGCAGCTGACGCTGCGCTTCGGCGCCCTGCCGGCCTGGGCCGAGCGGCGCATTGATGCGGCGCCCCTGGCGCAGTTGGATACCTGGCTCGACGGCATCTTCGCCGCCGTGGGCGTCGCCGCCCTGATCGGGTCGGAAGACCGCCCGGCTTGACCGGGTACCTAGGGGTGGCCACGCCATGCAAGCGGCACAGAAAGCGGGTATGCGTTCACCACGCCGGAGCAGCTCCTGGCCGACTTCCGACACGACATTGCGAGGTGGAATGATGAAAACGGTCATCCTTGACGTTCAAGCCCCGGAAGCGGTCATGTCCGACTTCGTCACCGCCTGGAAGACCGGTAAGGCTCAACCAACCGCTCGAATCAGCTTCGCGACACCGGAACTCCTGTGGAAGGTCTTGACGGCGAAGCGCTGGGAGTTACTGAAGGCGCTCTGCGGCGCCGGTCCAGTCTCCATTCGGGAAGCGGCACGGCGGGTACATCGCGACGTGAAGGCGGTGCATGGCGACATCACAGCGCTGCTGAACGCCGGCGTGCAAAATCGTGCGGAGGGCGGGGGTATCGAGTTTCCCTACGACGCGGTGAAGGTGGAGTTTCTTCTCCGGGCCGCCTAGTCCGGCCGAGGCCCGCATGGAGCGGGAGAAGAGGAAGCCGAGGGTCTTGCCTTTTGCCCCGGAAGTTGATCGCAGAGGCAAGAGTCAAAACCCCGTCCCCTCCTGGCCCCGTCCCCTCCAAGACTAGCCCGTCTTCGACTGTTCGCGCCTATTTTTTTCCTAACCGACTGTTTTTTATAAGCACGGGCGCCGAAGGTCGGCACTACAAGGCTTT
>DYRS01000024.1 GCA_020718585.1 Chthoniobacter flavus | reverse complement strand
TTCCTCTTCAACTTCCTCCAAAGCTCCGCCCGAAGGCGGCCGCTCAGCCGGAGCGCGCCGGGCAGACCGCCTAAGGCGGAGGCTGGCTACGGCTCGCGGGCACGGTTTCGAGGATTGCGCGCCGGAGTGCCCCAACCGCGCGCTCAAGCTGCCCGGCGGTTGTGCAGAGCGGGGGCATGAGCACGAGCGTGTCGAGGACCGGTCGCGTGAGCAGTCCGTGCGCGCGGGCCGCCTCGCAGATCCTCCCTCCGGTGCGCTCCTGCCACGGAAGCGGAGTTCCGTCGGGCCGCCGGATTTCGATCCCTGCCATGAACCCACACTGGCGGATCTCAAAGACGCCGGAAATGTCGCGCAGCCCGTCCAGCAGACGGCCCATCTCCGCAATTTTCGGCTGCAGGTTTTCCAGCACGTTCTCGTCGCGGAAGACATCGAGGCACGCGAGCGCGGCCGCGCAGCCGAGCGGGTTGCCGGTGAAGCTGTGGCCGTAATAAAATGTCTTCTGCCCAGAAAATTCGCCGAGAAAGGCGGCGAAGATTTTTTCCGTTGTGAGCGTTGCGGCGAGCGGGAGGTATCCTCCGGTGAGCCCCTTGGCGAGGCAGAGAAAATCCGGGATTACGTCCTCGTGCTCGCATGCGAACATCCGCCCGGTACGCCCGAACCCGGTGAGGACCTCGTCGAGGATGAGGAGCGCGCCGGTCGCATCGCATTTCTCCCGCAGCCGGCGGAGCATTCCGGCCGGCCAGACCCGCATCCCCGCCGCGCCCTGGATCAGCGGCTCGATGACGACTGCCGCGATCTCGTCGGTCGCAAGCCGGTCGAGCCCGTTGGGATCAGAAATCCGGTCCACCGGAAACCGGTGCCCGGCATGGAACGCGTCGATTCCGCCGAGGCTCGCGGCACCCGCCGTGTCCCCGTGGTAGGCGTGGTCAAATGCCACAAAGCGGGAGCGCTGCGGGCATCCGCCCAGCTCCCAGAACCGCGCGGCCATCTTCATCGCGGCCTCGATCGCCGTCGAGCCGTCGTCGCTGAAAAATACGCGCGGGAGCGCGCCCGGCGGGAAGAGCCCGGCAAGCCGCGACGCAAGCTCGGAGGCGGGCGCGTTCGTCGTGCCGAGAAACGACACATGGGCGACGCGGTCGAGCTGCTCGCGGATCGCGCGCGTGATCGCGGGGTGGCGGTGCCCGTGGATATTCGTCCAGATCGAGGAATTTCCGTCAAGGTATTCGCGCCCGTCGCTGTCGCGAACGATCGCCCCGTCGCCCTCAACGAGCACGAGCGGCTCCCCCGCGCACCAGTCGCGCATCTGCGTGAACGGATGCCATGAATGCGCCCGGTCGAGCTCCCGGAGGGATTCCGTGTTCCAATTGCGGCTCATTCCCGCGCGGCGGCGATGATCGCGCACATTTCGCGGACCGCCTCCGCGAGACCGACCGTCACTGCGCGCGAGATGATCGAGTGTCCGATGTTGAGCTCCTCCAGCCCGGTCAGCCCGAGGATTGCGGCCGTATTTTTGTAGTTCAGCCCGTGCCCCGCGTTGACCCGCAGCCCGGAGCGGACGGCCAGCGCTGCGGCCAGCTCAAGCCTTTCGATTTCCTGCTCTGCTTTCGCTCCCTCGGCGTTCGCGTAGCCGCCGGTATGCAGCTCGACAAAGTCGGCCTGCAATTCCGCCGCCGCCAGCACCTGCTCCTCGACCGGATCAATGAACAGGCTGACCCGGATCCCCCGCTCGCGCAGGCGCCTGACAACCGGGCGGAGCGCGTCCCGCCCGCCGCCGCAGTCGAGCCCTCCCTCGGTCGTGACCTCCCGGCGGCTTTCCGGGACAAGGCACACGTCGGCGGGAACGACTTCCAGCGCGATGCTAACGATGTCTTCCGACGCCCCCATTTCGAGGTTCAGCTTCGTGGCGACCAGCGAGCGAAGCCGGCGGATGTCGCCGTCGCGGATGTGGCGACGGTCCTCGCGCAGGTGCGCGGTGATGCCGGATGCGCCCGCCCGCTCGGCCACCAGAGCGGCGGCGACGGGATCCGGCTCCGCGTTCGGCGAGTTCGGCAACTCGCGGTAGCGGGCTTCGCGGATCGTGGCGACGTGATCGATATTTACTCCGAGGGCTGGCATATGCTGCGATATTTGCGCCGGACGCGCCGCGCCGCAAGCACGGCGTCAACAAATGACGACATCCCGTCGCGCAGCGGCCGCAGCTTCGATCCCCGCGCGTCTGACCACTCGACCGGCAGCTCCTTGATCCGAAAACCCAGTGCCTCGGCCAGCGCGAGAACCTCGACATCAAACCCGAACCCGTTGAGCTCAATGCGCGAAAAAATCGCGTGCGCCGCCTCCCGCCGGAACCCCTTGAACCCGCACTGGGTGTCGGCATACCGGGTCGCCCCGGCGAGCTTCAGCAGGCGGTTGAACGCACGCCCGGAGAGCTCGCGGGCAAGCGGCTGGCGCACCGGGATCACGCTCGCGGGATGCCGGCGGCTGCCCATGAGAACATCCGCCCGCCCGCCCGCGCGCAGGAACTCGCCGACAAATCGCAGCGGCACGCTCAGGTCGGCATCCATAAAAAAAATCATGTCGCCGCGCGCTTCGAGCATCCCGGTGCGCACGGCAAACCCCTTGCCGCGCGCGATCCTGTTGACAAGAAACCGGAACCGCGCGTCGCCATCCGCCGCCTCCCGCGCAACCGCCTCGGTGTCGTCGGACCCCGGCTCGATCACCGTCAAAAACTCCCAATCCTCGCGCGGGAACGCCCGACGGATTTCGCGGAGCGATCCGGGCAACCGCGCCGCCTCGTTGCGCGCGGGAATCACAATGCTCACCGCAGGAGCCTGAGCCGATACATTCACGCCACCCATCCCAAGCAATTGTCCGCGCGTCTGTCAAAACACCCCTGCATAAATCTCAGTGGGCGCAGAACAAAAATCTTCTGTCATGCGACGAGGGGGAGCAAATCGTTCTCTGCGGCGCGAGAGTTGAGGCGGTTTTTCCAGTAATGGCGGCGGCGTTTGTTGCGGGCGGGGTCGCCTTTGCCCCAGAGGGCTTCGATCAGGGTCTGCTGGTGCTCAAGGGCGTGGTAAAAGTCCACGATCTGCACGGTGCCCGGAAAGTAATAGCATCCGAGCTTTTCCAGGCAGGGGGCTCCGTCAATAAGGAGGACGATTTCCTCGACGGAGAAGAGATCGCGCCGGATGGCTTCCCGGCGCAGGCTGATGCCGAAGTCGGAGCAAGATGGGAAGCTGGTTTGATCCCCTCCCTCCAGGCAGATGAGCCGGGCCAGAGCGGGGGTATAGGCTCCCTCAAGACCAAGGGCCACATCCGCCGGGAAGTGGCCGCGCTTTTTTTCGGGATGGTAGCAGTTTGACGTGCAGGCAGGGAATTGTTTAGCCTCCGGAAACTATGGGACTCATCTTTGTCAACCGCGACGGAAAAAGCCACGGACAATTGACCGAGCAGGAACTTTCCAACGGGATCGCCTCCGGCGAGATCCTTCCCACGGATCTCGCATGGCGGGATGGGATGGAAACCTGGCAGGCGGTCTCGACGTTTGAGGACCTTCCGGCTCCGGGTGTCGAGCCGTTCACGCCGGTGGTGCCCGAACGTTTTTTGACCCCCGATCCGAACCGGCTCAAGCCCGGCGCGATCCGGTTTGACGATTGCCTGAGCAAGGCATGGGGCGCGTTCGGGAAAAATTGGGGCGTGTGCATCGTGGCGATGATTATTTTTTTCGCGATCTCGCTTGTCACCCAAATCCCGATGCATCTCGCCCAAGGGCTGCTGGAAAAGTTCAACCCTGCGAAGGACCCGGCGATGGTCGCCGCAGCAGGCGCGGTCTTTGTTTTCTTCTGGGTGATCGCCTCCGCGATCTCCGTGCTCCTCACGGCGGGCATCACCTACTTTTTTGTCACAACTCTTCGGACGAAGGCGAACCTCGACCTCATCTTCGCCGGATTTCGCAAGGAAAGCTGGCTTCAAATCCTGCTGGCCGGCATCGCGTGGGGCGTCCTCGTTTTTGTGCCGGCGGTTGTCTTTATCGTCCCAGGCACCCTGCTCATGGCCTACACAAAATCTTCGGTTCCGATGCTGGTGGGAGCGGTTCTCTTCGTGCTGCCCATCATCTACATGTCGGTCGGAATCGGGTTCGTGTTCCCGCTGATTCTTGACCGCGGCATCGGGTTCCGCGAAGCGATTGCGACTGCATTTCGAACCGTCCACGTCCAGTGGTTCTCGGTGCTCGGGCTTCTGATTCTCGCCGGCCTTGTCACGATCTCCGGGGTGATCCTGTGCGGCGTCGGTCTCCTCGCAACCGCACCTCTCGGCTACCTGATCTGGAGCCAGGGCTACCGCCAGCTCTTCGGCGACCCCGACTCGGCACGGGTTGACTGACCCGCTCCTCCGCCTCGCGAAGCTGCGGATCGGAATATTGAAAATGTCGGCTTCATCCGACCACCACAGAGGGATCGCCCCGCACCAGTGCGGTCGCTGCTGCACGCACATTGACAGGATCGGAGTGACGCTCGACCGGCATTCGATCATCGAGGATGTCTCCCTGCACCTTCACTGCGGCGAGCTCACCGCAGTCGTCGGGCCGAACGGTGCCGGCAAATCCACCCTGCTCCGTGCATTGCTCGGCGAGGTTTCCCACACCGGGGAGATCCATTTCCATCCAGTGTTCGGACCCGCACGCGAGGACGCGCCCGTGATCGGTTACGTCCCGCAGAGCATGGATTTTGACCGGTTTTCCCCGCTGAGCGTCTGCGATCTTTTTGTTGCATCCACTTCGGCATTTCCCGTGCCGCTCGGCTGCGGGAACAGCGTCAGGGAGTCCGCCCTCTCCGCGCTCGGGAGCGTTGATGCGGCCGATCTCATCGACCGCGGGCTCGGAAAGCTTTCGGGCGGAGAGCTCCAGCGCGTGATGCTTGCGCTCTCCCTGACCCCGCTGCCGAACCTCCTTCTCCTCGACGAGCCAGTGTCGGGAATCGACCTGCCCGGACGAGAGCTTTTCTACCGCACGGTCTCCGACCTCCGGCGCCGGTTCGACCTCTCCATCCTCATGATCTCGCACGATCTCGCCGGCATCGTGCCGGTCTCCGACCGGATCGTCTTCCTCGACCGCCGGGTCGTCTGCGTCGGCACTCCCGCCGAGGTGCTCGCCAACCCCGCTTTCCGCCACGCGTTCGGCCTCGACCTCGAGATCCGCTGACATGTTTCCTTCATAGATATGTTCTTTTCCGGCGGCGCGGCATCGCGCATGATCCGCCGGATGAATGAAGCGCGCGTGAGAGTGCCGGCAACGACCGCAAACCTTGGCCCCGGATTCGACTGCCTAGGGATCGCCCTCCAGATTTACAACACAACGACCGTCCGCCTCGGGCGCGGCCCGGCGAAGGGCGACATGGCGGCCGAGGCTGCCGACCTGTTTTTTCGCGAGACAAAGCGGCGGGCATTCGCATTTCACTGGGAAGTCGAGGGCTCGGTCCCCCGCTCGCGCGGGCTCGGCAGCAGCGTGACCGTGCGGCTCGGCGTGCTTCACGGGCTCAACGAACTCGCCGGACGTCCGCTCGTCCGCGCCGACCTCTTCCGCCTCTGCGCCGGGCTCGAAGGGCACCCTGACAACGCCGCGCCCGCGGCGTTCGGGGGGTTCACGATCACCCCGCCGTCGGGCCCGCTCCAGCGGTATCGCGTCGGAAAAGAGCTGTGCTTCGTGCTGCTGATTCCGGGGTTTGAAATCTCGACGCCGGCCGCCCGCACGGTGCTGCCGGCGAGCGTTCCCTTCCGGGACGCAGCGTTCAACGCGGCGAGTGCGGCTGCGGTGGCGGCGGCGTTCGCGGCGGGAAACTACGCCGCGCTCGACGGGGCGTTTCACGACCGGCTACACCAACCGTTCCGCGACCCGCTCATCCCGTGCCTCGCGCCGGTCCTCGACGCCGCCCGCGCGGCCGGAGCGCTCGGCGGATGGCTCAGCGGATCCGGCTCGACGATCGCCTGCGCGACCCTCCGCAGGCCGGACAAAATTGCGAACGCGATGATCGTCGCCTCGAACCTCGACGAGGCGGTCGCCATCGCCGTGCGCGCCGACAACTCGGGCGTGAAGATCCTCGCCTGAGCCTCTGAAGCTATTTCACGCACTCCATGTCCCTCGCTCTCAACAAACTTTTCTACAACACTGGCATCTTCACTTATGTTTGGATGCTGCGAAACGACAAGCCCGCCAGCCATCGCGGCCGCGTGATGCTCATCGATGCCCGCCAGCAGTTTGAGAAGGAGCCGAAATCCTTCGGCAACAAACGCCACCAAATCATCAACCCCATTGGGGTTGTGTCAAAACCGACGCGCCATGCCGCAATCATTATCCGCCGTTTATCTTCATCTCGTATTCTCCACCAAGGACCGCCAACCGTTTTTGAAGGATCCGACCTTGCGCGGAGAGATGCACGCCTATTTGGGAGGTGCATCCAAAACATTGGATTGCCCGCCGGTCATTATCGGAGGCATCGAGGATCATGTGCATCTCCTCTGCCGGATGGCCCGCACCATCACGCAATCCGATTGGGTGAAGGAAATCAAACGTGTCTCCAGCATCTGGATCAAACAACGCGATCCAGCGTTGGCTGCCTTTGCGTGGCAGGCCGGATTTGGTGCGTTTTCCGTGAGTGCGTCGGCACTCGAACGGACGCGCGAATATATCGCCACTCAGGAGGCGCATCACCAAAAGCAAACGTTCCAGGACGAATATCGGACGTTCCTGCGAAAATACGGCATCGCTTGGGACGAGGATTACGTCTGGGACTGAGGACACATCCCCGCTGGGACCGGGCGCGATATGGGGAGTCGTCGTGTGTGCGTTTGCCGCAGGACACAACCCCGTCGGGGTTGGGCACAATGGGTCTGCAGTCCCAGGGTAGGCCGTCGTTCCTCCGGCCAACCTTGGGCTTTGGGACGGAATCCCGTTGGGATTCGGATGCCGCCGCCTATGAATTGCACTCGAAACTGCCGGTTCTGCTGCCCCAACGGGGCTTCATCTTCCAGCCCAGGGTTGGCCCGCCCGAGGGCCTACCCTGGGTCACCATGCGTCTTGACACCAACCCCACCGGGGTTGTGTCGGATAAAACATCCAGCCTCGCGGATGTCGTGCGGGGGGAGATGGTGGGAGGGAAATGAAGGATCCGCTCGCAGCCCAGTCAGTGTGGCCCATCGACCGCGTCAAGGATCATGCTGTGAAGATCGGGAGCGGCGTTACGCCCTCTGGTGGGTCAGCAGGCTATCTTGATGCAGGCGTGCCGCTGCTTCGTAGCCAGAACGTCCATTTTGATGGACTTCGGCTCGACGACGTAGCCTACATCGCCAATGAAACGCACGATGAGATGAACGGCACAAAACTGCGTGATCGGGATGTGTTGCTGAACATCACTGGCGCATCGATTGGTCGCTGCGCTTTTGTGCCGGACGGTTTTGGCGAGGGGAACGTTAACCAGCATGTTTGCATCATCCGAACGACGCCCAGGCTTAACCACAAATTCCTGACCTGCTCGCTGTCTGCGCCTTGGGGGCAAGACCAAGTTTCATCGAGTCCCTGATCCACGAATGCGTCACCGGCCAGCGGCGGGTGGGCGGATGAATATGGTATTGCGCACAAGAGTCATCCGTATTACATTCGGCCCATGAATACCATTTCGCTCAAACTGCCGGACCGGTTGCTGGAACGTCTGGAAGCGGCGACGCGCGCGCGCGGCACCACGAAATCGTCGCTGGTGCGCGAGTGCCTGGAGCAGTCGCTGGACGCCCGCCCCGCCGGCGGCAAGGCGACCTGCTACGATCTGGCCAGCGATCTGGCCGGATCGTTGAAAGGCCTGCCGCGTGATCTGGCCACCAACCCGAAGTATATGGAAGGCTTCGGTCAGTGAAGGGCGAGGTGCTGCTGGACACCGGCCCGCTGGTGACCTTTCTGGCCGCCGGCTCGAAGCATCACGCCTGGGTTTGCGAGCAGTGGAAACGGCTGCACGCGCCGATGCTCACCTGTGAGCCGGTGCTGACAGAAGCCGCCTTTCTGCTGAAACGCGAAGGGCGTGAGACCGATCCGCTCTTCGAGTTGCTGGAGCGGGGCGTGTTGCGGGTGGGCCTGGAGATCGAGGATCAACTGGCGGACCTGCGCACGCTGATGAGCCGCTACCGTGACCGGCCCATGTCACTGGCCGATGCCTGCCTCGTGCGCCTGAGTGAACTCCACCGGGACAGCACGGTCTTCACGCTGGACTCGGATTTCCGCATCTACCGCCGTCACGCAAACAAAGTCATCCCGGTGCTGATGCCGGAACGCTGAACTGAGAAATCATGAGTGAACCAAACCCATCCAAACTGGCCGTCTTTGAAGGCAAGCGGGTCCGGAAAACTCGTCATGAAGGCACCTGGTGGTTTGTCATTGTGGACGTTGTTGCCATCCTGACTGATTCGGTAAATCCAGCGGACTACCTCAAAAAAATGCGGACGCGCGATGCGGACCTCGCCGAGGCCTTCAAAGGAGGGGGGCAAATTGTCCCCCCCCTTGCTTTGGAGTTTGCGACGGCTGGCGGACCCCAGGAGCTCCAATGCTGGAACACCGAGGGCCTTTTCCGCCTGATTCAGTCCATTCCCAGCCCCAAGGCGGAACCCTTCAAGCAGTGGTTGGCCCGGGTGGGCAGGGAGCGGATTGATGAGATCGAAAATCCCGAGCTGGCCATGGCCCGGATGCAGGCTCTCTATGAAAAGACATCGAGGCCCAGACCGACAAGCCCGTCATCTCGGCCAAAAACTTCAAACAACTGTCCGCCAGGAAACCGAAAAAGCTGAAGGCCGCTGAGGACTGACCATGCCCAGAAAGAAAAAAGCCCCGGAGCTGACGTTTCAGCAGCACATTGCGGATTACCTCATCCGCGAGCACAAGTATGGGAAGCTGGAGCAGGCCGACATCACGGACACCGAGCACTTCATCGCCGAAGACCGGCTCTGGGCCTTCCTGAAAGCCACGCAGGCCGACACGATAAAGAAGCTCACGGACGATTACGGAACAGACGCGCGGGAGGAAATCTTCAAAGCACTGCGCAAGGAACTGGAACACACGCCGCTGGTGGATATCACGTTTATCCTCAGCGACCGCAAATCACTCGACACAAACATCCGCGAGGACATCGAGAAATTCACCCACCTCAAGGACGTGGTGGGCATTGCAAAGAAGGCCGACGATCTGCCGCGTTTCCTGAAGCAGCGGAAATCCATCATCGTCACGACGCAGCAGAAGTTCGCATGGGTGCTGGAGGAGATTCAGAAGAATCCGGAATTGAAGAAGCTGCGGGTGGCGTTCCTGATCGATGAGTCCCACCGCTCTCATCCGCGTGAGGTCTTTGCCGATGCACTCGCTGACCGCGCCTCCGCCGTCATCGTCGCCCACAACCACCCAAGCGGCGGACTCGAACCCTCGCAAGGCGACAGGGATATCACCGTGCAGCTTAAAGCCGCCGGATCAATCATCGGCATCGAATTGCTCGACCACATCATTTTTAACCGGACCGGCTACTTCAGCTTCTTGGAATCGGGGGCGCTATGATTGGAATTTTTGATCGAAAAAAAGTGGACGTTCCGGCGATCCGTCCGTCCAACTTTTTTGGGAGTGTCGGCGCATGAGACGCTGGATCGAGGGCCTTGAGACGTTTGCGATCGATGTGATCCTCGGCCGCCGCTACGGGCGGCGGGCGGACGCGCTGCGCGGGGTGCTCTGGGTGCTTTCGCTGGTTTATCGCGCGATCGTGCGGGCGCGGCTTGCGCTCTACGGGAGCCGGATTTTTCGCAGTCATTCCCACGGATGTCTGGTGATCAGCGTCGGCAACCTGACGGTCGGGGGGACCGGGAAAACCCCGGTCGTCGAGCTGCTTGCGCGGGCACTCCAGCAGGGCGGACGCCGGGTTGCGATCCTGAGCCGCGGCTATAAGAGCGTGCCGCGGCCGCTGCTGCTGCGGCTGCTCGACCGGGTCACCAAAAAGAAGGCGCTGTTTGTTCCGCGCGTGGTGTCCGACGGGCAGTCGCTGCTGCTGGATTCGCGCACGGCCGGCGACGAGCCGTTCATGCTGGCGAACAACCTGCGCGGGGTCGTGGTGCTGGTGGACCGCGACCGGGTGAAGAGCGGGATATATGCCGTGCGCGAGTTCGGAGCCGACGCGCTGATCCTTGACGACGGGCTGCAATACATTCGCATGCGCCACGGGCTCGAGGTCGTGCTTGTGGACCGGCAGGCACCGTTCGGCAACGAGTTCATGCTCCCGCGCGGGACGCTTCGCGAGCCGCCGGAAAACCTCCGGCGCGCCACGCACATCTTCCTGACGAAATGCGACGGGGCGGACAACTCGGCGATCATCGCGCGGATCCGGCGATACAACCGGACCGCCGACATCATCGAATGCGCGCACCGCCCGAAGCATCTGAAAAATGTTTCGACCGGCGAGGTGAGGCCGCTGGAATTCCTGCGCGGGCTGCGGATCGGTGCGCTGAGCGGGATCGCAGTCCCGGCGAGCTTCGAGAACGCGCTGCGCGCGCTGGGCGCGGAGATCGAGCTTTCAAAATCCTACGCCGACCACCACCGGTATTCGACGCGCGAGATCGAGACGTTCATCCGCCGGTGTGCCCGCCGCGAGCTCGACGCGATCATCACGACCGAGAAGGACGCCGTGAGGATCCCCCGGATCATTGATCCCGAGGTCCCGTTCCTCTACCTTCGCGTCGAAATCGAAATCCTCGCCGGCCAATCCGCCTGGGACCGGTTCGTTGACCGCCTCACAACCCCCCAGCCGGTCGTCCCGCCGCAGAAGTTTTATTGATTTTCAAAAGAAAGCGCGCCTTCGAGGAGCTCCTCGGCCGCGAGCGAGGGGGCGAGGCATCCGTCGAGGATTTCGGATTCGAGCCGGGCGGAGAGTGCGGCCACCTTCGGGGTGGCCAGGAACCGGGCGCGCAGCTCCTGCTCGACGAGCGACTGCCACCAGGCGATCGCCTGCTCGCGGCGGCGGATGTCGAAGCGTCCGTCGGATTCGACATGCGCGAAATAGTGTTCGACCGCGCGCCAGACCTCGGGGATCCCTTCGCGCGTGAACGACGAGGCAGCCAGCACCGGCGGGGTCCAGCCCTCGGTGGCCGGACTCAGGTAGTGCATCACGCGCGCGAACTCGAGCCGGGTCGCCTCCGCGCGGATCTTGTTTTCGCCGTCCGCCTTGTTCACCAGCAGGACATCCGCAATCTCGAAAATCCCTTTCTTCATCCCCTGCAGCTCGTCGCCCGCGCCGGCGATGAGGATGAGGAGAAAGCAATCTACCATCGCCCGCACGGCGATCTCGCTCTGTCCGACCCCGACGGTCTCGATGAGCAGGGCGTCGAAGCCGGCCGCCTCGCAGACGGCGATCGTCTCGCGGGTTTTCCTGGCGACCCCGCCGAGCGCGCCGCCCGACGGCGACGGTCGGATGAAGCATTCCTGCCGGCGGGAAAGCGTTTCCATGCGGGTTTTGTCGCCCAGGATGCTTCCGCGCGTGAGCGAGCTACTCGGGTCCACCGCGAGCACCGCGACCTTGCGTCCGGCGTCGCAGAGGTGGTTCCCCATCGCCTCGATGAACGTGCTTTTTCCCGCTCCGGGGACCCCGGAGATCCCGACCCTGTGGGCGAAGCCCGGGTGCTCGCCGATCCGTCGCAGGACCTCGCGGGCCATCGGGCGGTGGGCCGGAGCGTTGCTCTCGACCAGCGTAATCGCCCGCGAAACCATCGCCCGCTCGCCGGAGAATATCCCGGCGACCAAGTCGTCCACCGACACCTCCCGGCGGACGGCATTCGGGCGCGCGATCTTCTGCGGCGGCTCGATCCCCAGCATCACCGATGTCGTGAACTCCCCGCCCCCGCCCTCCGGCACCCAGGGCGGACGCTGCGCGTTTTTCGGCATTTTTTTCGTGCGTCTCAGAGGCTCTTGGCGACCTCGACGAGGTGCCCGGCCGTCATCCCGAATTCCTTCATCACGGTCGGTCCCGGCGCGCTGAGCCCGAACTTGTCTACGGCGACCGTGCGACCGTCGAGCCCGACGTAGCGGAACCACGGATCCGAGATCCCTGCCTCGATCGAGACCCGCTTCCGGCAGGCTGCCGGGAGCACGGACTCCCGGTAATCCGAGTTCTGAGCGTCGAAGCGCTCGAAGCACGGCATCGAGACGACTCGCGTGCCGGAGCCGAGGTCGGCGGCCGCCGCCATCGCGTGCTGGAGCTCGCTGCCCGATGCGAGAAGGATCGTGTCGAGCGGGCCGGATTCCTTTTTTGCGATGTAGCCGCCGAGGGCGACCCCCTTCCGGCGGACGTCCACCGGGATCTCGTTCAGCGTGGGGATGTTCTGCCGGGAGAGCACGAGCATCGTCGGCCCGTCGGTTTTTTCAAATGCGGCCGCGAACGCGCCGGCGGTTTCCTCCGGGTCGCCCGGGCGGATGACATCGAGCCCGGGGATCGCGCGCAGCGCGGCGACAGTCTCGACCGGCTCGTGCGTCGGGCCGTCCTCGCCGACCCCGATCGAGTCGTGCGTGAAAATGTAAACGACCGGCAGCTTCGAGAGAGCGGCGACGCGGATTGACGGCCGCCCGTAGTCGCTGAAGACGAGGAACGTCGCGCCGCTCGGACGGAAGATCCCGTCGTAGGCGATCCCGTTCATGAGCCCGCACATCGCGTGCTCGCGGATTCCAAAGTGCAGGTTGCGGCCGTCGCGGTTCGTGCGGTTGAAGTCGCCGCCGTCCTTGATGTAGTTGAGAGTCGAACCGTGCAGGTCGGCGCTGCCGCTCACGAGCAGGGGCATCGCCTGGGCGACCGGCTGAAGCACGTCGCTGCCGGCCTTGCGGGTCGCGATGTTTGACGCCGGATCAAACGGCGGGATCACGCCGAGGAGGTCGGGGACATTTCCCGAAAGCGCGTCGTCGAGCTCCTTCGCGAGGTCGAGGTTCGCAGCCCGCCATGCCTCGAATTTTTTCAGCCACTCCGCGTGGGCGGCCTTGAGCTCCGCTTTGTGGCAGGCAAAAAACCCGCGTGTTTCCGGTGCCACAAAAAACGTTTCGTCCGGCAGTCCGAGTGCCCGGCGGGCCTCGGCGACAAATTTCACCCCGCCCTCGCCGTGCGCCTTGCTTGTTCCCGAGACCTCCGGGATCCCCTTGCCGATGAGCGTGCGCGCGATGATGAACTGCGGCTTCCCGCTGGTCTCCGCCTTCGCGCCCGCGACCGCGTCGGCGATCTCCTGGAGGTTGTGTCCGTCAATTTCCCGGACATCCCACCCGTAGGCCCGGTAGCGGGCGGCGGTGTCCTCGCTCTGGCTCACCGGCGCCATGGCGTCGAGTGTCACGTTGTTCGCATCGTAAATGAGGATCAGGTTGTCGAGCCCGAGATGCGCCGCCAGCGCCGAGGCCTCCTGCGCGACGCCCTCCTGCAAACATCCGTCGCCCGCCAGCGCGATCACATGGTGGTCGAAAATCGTGTGCGCGGCGGTGTTGAACCGCGCCTCGCACATCTTCGCCGAAATCGCGTAGCCGACTGCATTCGCGACCCCCTGGCCGAGCGGACCGGTCGTCGCCTCAACCCCCGGGGTCTCGCCGAATTCTGGATGTCCGGGTGTCCGGCTGTGAAGCTGCCGGAAATTTTTGACCTCATCGAGCGGGAGGTCGTAACCGGCGAGGTGGAGCCAACTGTAGAGGAACATGCTCCCGTGGCCGGCCGAGAGGATGAACCGGTCGCGGTTCAGCCAGCGCGGCTCGTCGGGATTGAAGCTCAGCGCGTGCCCGTAGAGGACAGCTCCCACATCCGCCGCGCCGAGCGGCAGCCCGAGATGCCCGGATTTGCACTTCGCGATCGCGTCCATCGCCAACCCGCGCGCGTCCCGCGCCGCCGTTTCCAAAGAGAGAATGTCAAGGTTCATCGCCGGAGAGCAAAGCGGATGCCGGGCAAAAATGAAATCCGAAAATCCCGGGCGTGCGCCGGGATCGCCACCGCGCGCAAAACCTCCGCTCGAGTTTTTTCACGCTCATTTTCTCCCGATGACCCACGCGGGCTCAGGCGCGAGGCTCTTTCATGATCGGCGTCTCCTCACCCTCCGCGATGACCCACGCGGGCTCAGGCGCGAGATATCCCGTCGGCCTCGACGTCGGCGAGGGCGGCGGATTTCTCGAGGGCGGCGGCCTCGTCGGCGAGATCCTCGGCGAGGAGCACCTTGGCGGCGCGGCGCTTTTTTGCGGCGAGCGCGCGGAGGGATTCGATGCGGGCGATTTGCTCGGGGGTGAGCGGCGGCGGGAGCGGCTCCCCTTCGTCCGGGAGGAGCGGGCGCTTCGCGCGGGTGTGGATGCTGATCATCCCGGCGGCGGCGAGGTTTTCGAGCGCGCGCCATGTCGAGGCGTCGAGGACCTGGAGCACCGGCTTATCACCCCGCCATTCGGTTGTCGAAAACAGTTCCTCGACGCGCGGTCGGTCGGACGCGGCGCTGTCCTGGAGCACGGCCATGATGACAGGGGTCGGCTGGCCGGGCAGCCAGATTTCGTTGCAGTGGGCGAGGCGGTTGCCGAGGGCGGATTTTGCCAGCGATGCGAAATGCGCGGCAGGGTCGGAGGGGGGCGCCTTGGTGATTGCCGACCCGGACGGCACCGACGACATGACCTGCTGGAGGCGCTTGAGAAATGCCTGGTTCCCGCTCTTGAGCTTGATATTCCGCAGGTCGCCGGTCCCGTCGAGCACCCCTTGGGCGAGCTCCATCTTCTGGGAAAGCGATGAGAGCATCCCGTGCTCGATCGTGTTTTCCGCGACGAGGTTGACGACCGTGACCGGGCGGAGTTGGTTTTTCCGCCAGGCGCGGGCGATTCGCTGCTCGAGCTTTGCGGGGTTCCACGGGAGGTCGCAATTGACGACGACGCTTGCGTTCTGGAGGTTGAGCCCGACTCCGCCGGAGTCGGTGCTCAGGAACAGCCGGCAATCGGGATCCTGCCGGAACGCGAGGATCTCGGCGCGGCGCTGCTTTTGCGGGACCGATCCGGTGTGCCATGCGAACCCGAAGCGGGATTTTTCCGCCCACTCGCGGACGCGCTCGAGCATCCCGATCCACTCTGAAAACACGATGACCTTCACGTCGGGATCGGCGAGGCATTCGTCGAGCACGCGGGCGAGTTCATCGAGCTTCGGGCAGTCGCGCGAGGGATTGCCCTTCATGATCCCCGGCGTGTCGCAGATCATGCGCATCATGTTGAGGAGGATCATCAGGAGGTCCTGCTCCTTCGGGCTGAGCTGTCGACGCTTGAGCTTTGCGAGCAGCTCGGCGACCTGCTTCTGCACCTCCTCGTATTCGCCGCGCATCGCGGGGGTCAGCGCGACAAAGTGGTTCCGGTCGGTGCGGTCGGGCAGCTCGGTCTCAACGTCGGCCTTCCGGCGGCGGATCAGGATCGGGCGGACCCGCTCGCGGAGCTTGTCGAGGTTTTTGTAGCCGGCCGGACGCCCCCGCTCGTCGAGTTCGTAATACTCGCGGTTGAAGCGGAAGAGCGGACCGAGGATCGAGGGGTCGAGGAAATCAACGATCGAGCGAAGCTCGTCAATCCGGTTCTCGATCGGCGTGCCGGTGAGCACGAACGCGTAGCGGCTCTCGAGCCGCTTGACCGCCTGCGCGGTCTTCGTGGACCAGTTTTTGATCCGCTGGGCCTCGTCGAGGATCACGATGTCCGGCCGCAGGCGCGCGTTGATGTCGAGGCTGTCGGCAACAATCTGCTCGTAGTTTGCAATCGTGAAAAACGGGGCGTCCGGGTCGTTGAAAATTTTCGAGCGGACCGCCCGGCCGCCGAAAACGAGCCGGAGCGGGAGCACCGTGAATCTTTTGATCTGCTCCTCCCATTCCGCCTTGAGCGAGGCGGGGGTGACGACGAGCACGCGGCGGGCCTTGCCGAGGTGGTGGAGGAGCGCGCAGGCGGCGATCGCTTGGATCGTTTTTCCGAGCCCCATCTCGTCGGCGAGCAGTGCCCGCTCGCCGAACGCAAGGTGCAGCATCCCCTCGCGCTGGTAGGGAAAAAGCGGGCTGTTCGTGATGTGTTCGGGGTGCGTGCCATTCGCGACCCCGACCTCGTAATCCCGGCGGCTCAGGGTTCGGTCGCGCTCGCGCTCCCGGACTTTAAGCCACGGCCCGACATCCTGCGAAACCCTCACCGCCGGGCTCTGCGAGGCGCGAGCCTCCTCAACCAGCACCTCGGGATCGAACTCCGAAAACTGGAACCCGTCGTCGTCGAAGCAGGCTGCAAGCCGGTCCGGGAGCCGGTCGGCATTCCGCTCGACCCGCAGGCCGTCGGCAGCAGGGACGATGTCAGCCCGCCCGGAAGATCCGCGCCCGGCGGCCCTGAACTCCGCGCGGTGCCGCCGCTCGAGCAGGAGGAGGATCCCCTCGACGTGCTTGCATGTGCCCAGCCCATTGATGCGAAAATCCGGGCAGGTGCATGAAAACTGCCTGGTTGCGACGTCGCGGATCTCCGCGCGGTAGATCATCCCGCTCGGCGAGCGAACCTCAAAATTCGAGAAAACCGGGTGTGCGGGATCAAGGTTCTTGATCCGATACCCTTCCTCGCGCGCCCGCAGCCTCCGCTTCGCGATCTCGTGCTCGTCGGTCGTCCGCCAGTCGGTGTGCGGAGGCAGTGCAGGTTCGGATGCTTTTGCGGGCTTTTTCTGTTTCATAACGCACGCCGTTTTTCTGCGGAGATCGTTCCGAGGTCAAGGTTTCCGCGCCGCGACACAGCCGGTTTGGGCTAGGAATCCTCATTTTGAATTTTTTCGAGGGAGTTGCAGCGGCGGTTTCAGTTGCCGTATTGCAGCACCCGGCTTCGCCGGCAATTGATTCGCAGGCAGCAAACCCTCCATTGTGGGGGCGGCCACTCCCAACTGCGTTTCAAAATGAGAATTGCTGAATTATCAGGGGTAGAAGTTGACATTCGCGCCGGGTTTGCTTCTTGTTTTTGTGAATGCCCCGCGTCCACTCATGGTTTTTCGAATACAAGAAGGCTCCGTTCGCGCTGCGGTGCGGTGCGGTCCTCGAACGGTTCACGCTTGCCTACGAGACCTATGGCACACTGAACGCCGACCGCTCGAACGCGATCCTTGTCTTTCACGCGATGACCGGCAGCCAGCATGCGGCGGGAAAAAACCCGGACGTGCCCGGGCTCAACGGACGCTGGACCGAAGACCTCCATGCGGGGTGGTGGGACGACTTTATCGGGCCGGGGAAGGCGCTCGATACCGACCGGTATTTTGTCATCTGCGCGAACTACCTCGGCGGATGCTACGGCTCGACCGGGCCGGCCTCGATGAACGGACGCCGGCGCTGGGGGGCGGATTTTCCGGTCATCCGGATGTCCGACATCGTGGACTCGCAGATCTGCCTGCTCGACCACCTCGGGATCCGGATGCTGCACGCGGCGGTCGGTCCCTCGATCGGCGGCTACCTCTGCCTGTGCCTGGCAACCCGTCACCCGGAACGCGTGAAAATCCTAGTGCCGATCGCTTCGGGCGTCGAGACGACCGTGCTCCAGCGGCTCATGAATTTCGAGCAGATCACGGCGATCGAGCTTGACCCGGCATTCCGCGGCGGTGCCTACGATCCGAAGCACCCGCCGCGCGATGGACTCGCCGCCGCCCGGCGGATCGCGCACAAAACATTTGTATCGCTCGAAGATCTCCACGCCCGCGCGCGCGGCGACGTGAGCGATCACGGGTCGCCGTTCGGATGGTATGAGATGAACCATCCGGTCGAATCGTATCTCCTCCACCAGGGGCGCAAATTTGTGGACCGCTTCGACGCGAATACCTACCTCAGGATTCTCGACGCCTGGCAGTGGTTCGACCTCGAATCCGAGGCGGGTGCCGACGGTGGGATTTTCGCGCGCTGCAAGGGCCACCGCTTCCTCGTCTTCAGCATTGACTCCGACGCCTCGTTCCCACCGGCCGAGCAGGGGCATCTGGTCAGGATGCTGGAAGCCGAGCGCGTGCCGGTGACATGGATCACCGTCCACTCGGGAAAAGGCCACGATTCGTTCCTGCTCGAACCCGCCCTCTTCTCCCCGCACATCGCCCAGATCCTCGCCTGATCAGCGGGAAAGCTCGAGCATTCGCCGCACCGACCGCTCGGCTCGGCTCCGCACGTCTTCCGGGATCTCGATCACCGGACGCAGATCCGCAAGGCAGTCGCGAAGCTTTGCGAGCGTGTTCATCTTCATGTGTCGGCAGTCGGCACACGAACACTGCCCGGTCGGACCCGGAATAAAAAATTTCTCCGGCACCTCCCGGCGGAGCCGATGGAGCATCCCGCTCTCGGTGACGATGACGAACTCGCGGGCGGAGCTCGCCCGGCAGTAGCCGATCATCTTCTCGGTCGAACAGACCTCATCGGCCAACATCCGCACCGCCAGCGTGCATTCCGGGTGCGCAACCACCTTCGCGTTCGGATGCCCCTCGCGCGCCCTGACGATGCTGTCGCGGGTAAACTCGACATGCACGTAGCAGTTGCCCGGCCACAAATCCATCGCGCGCCCGGTCTTTTCGACCACCCACGCGCCGAGGTTTTGGTCGGGAACAAAAAGAACGTTCCGGTCGGCCGGTGCCTCACCCACGATTTTTTCCGCGTTCCCGCTCGTGCAGATCACGTCGGCGAGAGCCTTCACCCCAGCGCTGCAATTGATGTAGGCGATCACATAATAGTTCTTGTCGGAATGCGCAGCTAGGTGGGCGGAGAGCCGGTCGGTCGGACAGGAATCCGAGAGCGAGCACCCGGCATCCATGTCCGGGATGACCACCGTGCGCGACGGGCTCAGGATCTTCGCGGTCTCGCCCATGAAGTGGACCCCGCAAAACGCGATGACGTCTGCCCCGGTCTCGGCCGCCTTGAAACTCAGCCCGAGCGAGTCGCCGACAAAATCCGCAATCTCCTGGATGTCGGCCGTCTGGTAGTTGTGCGCGAGGATCACCGCGTTCCGCGCCCGCTTGAGCTCGAGAATTTCGGAGACAAGGTCGTTCGATGCCATGCCGACAAGGATGGGTCCCCGACCGTGCAAATTCAAGCCCCCCTTCGCCCGGGAATTTGCAATGCATCCGGCAAAGGAACCCTCAGCCTCGACGTTCGGGTTCACCGTGCCGATAAACTTTATTAAGAATAGTTCTTGATTGTTGGCCGTTCATCGGTATCGTCCCCGGCCATGCCAAAAGCGGCCGCAATACACGACGGATACGAGGAAACGATCAGCCACAACGGGCATCGCCTGACCCCGCAGCGGCGCGAGGTATATGACGTGCTCCTCGCCGAGCGGGACCATCCGACCGCCTCGGAGGTCTTTCTGCGGGCGAAGCACCGGATGCCGGCGATCTCGCTGGCGACGGTTTACAACTGCCTCGAGACGCTCGTGGCCTGCGGCCTCGCGAAGCAGGTGAATGTGGACCGCGACGCGACTCGGTATTGCCCGAACCTCGAGGAACACGGGCACTTCGTCTGCGACCGCTGCGGCGGCGTCACCGACGTCCCGCCGACCAAGGGCTCGCGCTTGGAAAAGGCATGGCGGCTCCCGCCCGACTTTATTGTCACCCACTCGGAAATCACGCTTCGCGGGCTCTGCCCGTACTGCAACACCTGAACAACATGTCACTAAAAATCGAAAACCTGCACGCAAACATCGGCGATCGCGAGATCCTCCGCGGCCTCAACCTGGAAATTCCCAAGGGCGAGGTCCACGCGATCATGGGCAAAAATGGTTCGGGCAAAAGCACGCTCGCCAAGGTGATGGCTGGACACCCGGACTACGAGGTCACTGCGGGCTCGGTGACGCTCGACGGGCAGTCGCTTTTTGAAATGGACGAGCCGGACGAACGCGCGCGCGCCGGGCTCTTCGTCGCGTTCCAATACCCGATGGATGTCCCGGGCGTGACAATCGCAAATTTCATCCGGGCCGCCCGCCAGGCCCGGCTCGCCGACGGCGACGACCTCGACGCTGTCGAATATTACGGCGAGCTCTACGCGAAGATGGATGCGCTGAAGATCCCACGAAACTTCACGTCGCGCGCGGTGAACGACGGGTTCTCGGGCGGCGAAAAAAAGCGCTGCGAAATCCTTCAGCTCGCGATGATCGAGCCGAAATACGCGGTGCTCGACGAGACCGACAGCGGGCTCGACATTGACGCGCTGAAAATCGTCTCCGACGGCGTCAACGCGCTCCGCTCGCCGCGCCGCGGGTTCCTCGTCATCACCCACTACCAGCGGCTGCTGAACTACATCGTGCCGGACGTCGTCCATGTGATGGTGGACGGGCAGATCGTCACGAGCGGGGACAAGAATCTTGCGCTCCGCCTCGAGGCCGAGGGCTACGACTGGGCGGAAAAGGAGCTGCCCGCAACCGCCTGAACCGGGAGGAACCACACATGGAAACACCCACCAAGCACGAACTCGACCTCGACCGTTCGGCCGGAGACTTCAGCTACGATGTCAACTACGAGTTCGACGCCGGGCTCGGGCTCACCGAGCGGACGGTCGACTACATCTGCGATGTCAAGAACGACCCGGACTGGATCCGCGAGTTCCGGAAGGACGCGCTGCGGAAGTTTGAGAAGATGCCGATGCCTACCCGCTGGGCAAGCCACGACCTCGACAACATCGTCTTCGACAACATCCGCTACTACCTCTCGCAGGGGACCCAGCCGAAGCGCTCGTGGGACGACGTGCCGGACGAGATGAAGAAGACGTTCGAGCGGCTCGGGATCCCCGAGCAGGAAAGGAAATTTCTCGCGGGCGTCGAGGCGCAGTTCGACAGCGAGGCCGCGTATTCGAATATCAAGGCCGCCGTCGGCGACCAGGGAGTGATCTTCGTCGGTTCGACCGACGGACTCCAGAAGCATCCGGAAATTTTTCGCAAATGGTTCGGGAAGGTGATCCCGACCGGCGACAACAAATTCAGCGCGCTCAACAGCGCGGTCTTCTCCGGTGGCTCGTTCATCTACGTGCCGCCGGGCGTGAAGGTGAAGCACCCGCTTCAGGCGTATTTCCGGATCAACGCGGAAAGCTTCGGGCAGTTCGAGCGCACGCTCATCATCGCGGACGAGGGTGCCGAACTCATGTATATGGAGGGCTGCACGGCCCCGAAATTTGAGACCGCCACGCTCCACAGCGCGGTCGTCGAACTCGTCGCCATGAAGGGCGCGAAAATCCAATACATCACGGTCCAAAACTGGTCGCCAAACGTCTTCAACCTTGTCACCAAGCGCGGGCTTGCGCACGAGGAGGCGGAAATCAAATGGATTGACTGCAACATCGGCTCGCGGCTCACGATGAAATACCCGGGCGTCATCTTGAAGGGCCGTAAAGCCCGCGGCGAGGTCATCTCGATCGCGCTCGCCGGCGACGGACAGCACCAGGATACCGGCGCGAAAATGGTCCACGCGGCGGATGACACGACGAGCAACATCGTCTCAAAAAGCATCAGCCTCGGCAATGGCCGCTCGACCTACCGCGGGCTCGTGCAGATAGGTCGCCACCTCAAGGGCTGCAAGAACAACACCGAGTGCGACGCGCTCCTCATCAACACCGAAAGCCGCACCGACACCTACCCGGCGATCACCGTGCGCGGAAAGGAAAACGCCTGCCAGCACGAGGCCTCGGTCAGCAAGATCAACGCCGAGCAGATCTTCTACATGCAGCAGCGGGGGATCCCGAAGGCCGCCGCGATGAGCCTCGCGGTCAACGGGTT
>DYRS01000141.1 GCA_020718585.1 Chthoniobacter flavus | reverse complement strand
CAATTCAGCTCCCGCAAGCCTCCCTGATCTTCTCCGCCAGTTCCCTCGCCCGCCTGGGTGCTGTGCCGACGTAGCCGGTATCGCCCATCAGCCGGACGAGCGCTTCCTGCCCGAGCGCCTGCCCGAAGAATGGGTCGGCTGCGATACGGTCGGCCAGTGTGTTCGTTCCAGCGGAACGCGTCCCGCCAGAACGCAGCTCCGCCCACGCGGCGAGCGCATGTACGCGAAGGCGCTCGTGGGCTTCCTGCCTGTCGGCACCGGCCTTGCCCATAGCCATCAGCACGCGCTCCGTGTCCGCGAACGGGCCGTAGGCGGCCATCGTCCGCGCCACCGACGGCTCGTTGACGACGAGGCCCGCGACTATCTTCGAGGCGGTCGCCAGCAGTTCGTCGCAGATCAGGAAGGCCTCGGGGAGCATCGAGCGGCGGTTGGCAGAGTCGTCGAGCGTCCGTTCCAGGATAGACTGCGCGGCGTTCTGCCAGGCGACCTGCGGCAGCACCGAAAGCGAGCGCGCCAGCGAGTCTATCTTCTCTGCGTTGATCGGGTTGCGCTTGAACGGCATCGCCGACGAGCCTACCTGTTTTGCGCCGAAGGGCTCGGACAGCTCGCCTATCGGCGGCGACTGCAGGATGCGGAGGTCGAGGGCAAACTTGTGGAGCGACGCGCCGAGCCCGGCCAGGGTCGACACGACGCTGTAGTCCTGCTTGCGCGTGTAGGTCTGCGTCGCGACCGGGTAGAACGACAGCCCGAGTTCCTCGGACAGGCGCGTCTCGAAGCGGTCTACGTTATGTTCGCCTACGAGCTCGGCGTACGAGGCCGCCGTGCCGACAGCGCCCTTGAAGCCCTTGCCGCGTATGGCGTCCCGCTCGCGCGCCAAGCGTACGCGGTCGTCGAGCAGGTCCTGCGCCCACATAGCGAGCCGGTACCCCAGCGTCGTCGGTTCCGCCGGCTGGATGTGCGTGAAAGCCATAACCGGCAGCTCGGCGTACTCGTCGATCCTGCCGGCAAAGGCAAGCAGCAGGCTGTCGAGCGCTCCGACGATCGCGTCCAGCGAGCAGCGCAGCCTGAGCGCGTCGGCGTTGTCCTCGATGTCCATGCTTGTCGCGCCCAGATGGATGACGCCGCCGGCCGTCGGACACTGCTCGGCGTAGGCCTTCACCTCGGCCATCAGGTCGTGCCGTATCTCGGCCTCTATCGCGAGCGAGCGCCCGATGTCGATATCGTCTGCGTGCGCCTCCAGTTCCTCGACCTGCGCCGTGGTGACGAGACCGAACTCGGACTCCACCTTTGCCAGGCTTACCCATATCGATCGCCACAAGCGTCGTTTGCGTATGTCGCTCCAGGTCTCGCGCATGGACTGGCTGCCGTAGCGCCAGCTGAAGGGCGACTGGTACACCGAATGGTCGTTCATGGGAGGATAGTAGCAGAGGAGGGACTGAGGTGCCAGCGGGTGTTTCAATCAGCTGATTCCAGAAAATTCCTTTGAACGCCGTGATCGTCAAGCTGTATGACCGGGCACGGGAAAACGCCCGCCGCGTCGACCGGGAGCCCTTCAGCCTGGCCTTCGTCACCATTCTGCCTCGGGACCTTTAACCCGCCGGATCGTCCCGGACCAGCCGCGCCGGATGGGTGTACACGTTCATCCGCCGGCCGCGGACAAAGCCGCAGAGCGTCAGTCCCCAGGCCCGGGCCAAGGACACCGCCCGGTCGGTGGGCGCGGAAACCGAGGCGATCAGGGTCAGCCGCGCCCGGGCGGCCCGGGCGACGATATCCGCGCCGATCCGGCCGGAGGATACCAGAAAACCCTCGCTTTGAACCGGATCGATCCTGCTTTCCGCCAGCGCCTGGCCGATGACCTTGTCCACCGCGCAGTGCCGGCTCAGATCCTCAAAACGCAGGACGAGGGAACCATCGGCCCGGGCCAGCGCCGCAGAGTGGACGCCGCCGGTCAGCCGGTAAAGGCTCGGCTCCCCGGACAGGGCTGCCACGGCGTCGTAGATGGCCTCTTCGCGGAAAGCCGCTCCCCCCGGGGGTGCCGGAACGGGAAGCGGCACGGCGGGCGGTTCGGTCGACGCCGCGTCGACGCGGAGAACCCGGTCCCCCGGGGTCAGATGGATCGATATCCGCCCCGCCCCGCCCGTGTCCGCCCAGCCACCGAAAAACAGGATGCCCCGGGCGTAAGCCTCCGCATCGGCGGCCAGGGCGGGGGTCTCGGAAAACAGGATCCCGTTCACGTAGACGCTGATTCTGGCTTCCCGGATGACCAGGTCCGGCCGCAGGTCTTCCCCTCCTCCCTCCTCGCCGCCGAGCCTGAGGATGTCGACCGTCGCGGTCGGGGGATCAGAAAGGGGCAAGGGTTTCCGCCCGGCGCAATTCTTCCGGCGTATTGATGTTGAAGACCGGCATCCCGGCGAATCCCGCGGCGGCGATGGCCTTTTCGTCCAGTTCGATCCGGGGCATGCTCTCGACGATGCGCCGCAGGTGGAACTCGGAACGCCGGAAGGCGTCTTCCCAGACCGGCAGCAGGGCGCGGGGATACACGGCCAGAAATGGCTGCAGCGTGCCGCCGATGCGGAAGACCGTCGCCTTTTCCGCGTCCCGGGGCCGGAGCAGCAGGTCGAGCAGGCCCGGATCGGGCAGGATGATGTCGCAGGCCAGCAGCAGAAGCCGGCTTTTGACGAAGGGCGCCACGGTCAGGATGCCGCTGATCGGCGTCGGTTCCGGGTAATGGTCGTAAAGCACGGTGGCGCCGTAGGTTTCCCCCAGCGGCCGTTTGGTCAGGATGAACGGCGCGGCCGCCGTCCGCCGGGCGTAGCCGAGCGCCCACCACAGCAAGGGGCGGTCCCGGTAGACGGCGTCGCACTTGTCGCTCCCGAATCGCCGGCTGCCGCCGCCGGCCAGGACGGCGGCGGTCAGGTCAGGGTCTCTATCCGGCATGCCGCCACCTTCAGCTCGGGAATCCGGGAAACCGGATCGAATACGTCGTTGGTCAGCGCGTTCGCCGGCGCCTCGTGGAAGTGGAAGGGAATGAAGACCAGGCCCCGGTCCACCCGGTCGCTGGACCGGGCGAACAGGTCGATGCTGCCCCGGCGGCTGGTCACCAGCAGGCGGCAGCCGTCGTGGCCGCCCAGAGCCCGCAGGTCCTCGGGATGGATTTCCGCGTAGGCTTCCGGGGCAAAGCGGTTGAGCGGTTCGCTGCGCCGGGTCATGGTGGCGGTGTGGTAATGGTAGAGCATGCGTCCGGTGGAAAGCAGGAAGGGATACTCCGCGTCCGGGAGCTCCGCTGCGGGCAGCCAGTCCACGGGATGGAAGCGGCCCTTGCCCCGCTTGAAGCCGCCTTGGTGCAGAAAGAGCGTGCCCGGATGATCCCGGGACGGGCAGGGCCAGTGCACGGTTTCCCCGTCCAGCCGTTTGTGGGAAATGCCGCCGTAGATCGGCGTCAGCGCGGCGATCTCGTCCATGATGGCCGCCGCGTCGGCATAGACCATGGGGTAACCCATGCGCCGGGACAGGTCGGCGATGATCGCCCAGTCGTCCCGGGCCTTTCCGGGGGCCGTCACCGCCGGACGCACCCGCAGCACCGACCGGTCGCTGTTGGTGAAGGTGCCGTCTTTTTCAGCGTACGCCGTGGCGGGCAGCACCACGTCGGCGTAGCGCGCGGTTTCGCTCATGAAGATATCCTGCACCACCAGAAAGTCCAGCGCCTTGAGCGCTTCTTCCACGTGGGCCAGGTTGGGATCGCTGAGCATGGGATTCTCGCCCATGATGAACAGACCCTTGAGCCCGCCCGCCCGGGCTTCCCGCATGATCTCGGTAACCGTCAATCCCTCTTCCGTCGAAAGCTCCGGAACCCCCCAGGCGGCGGCGAACCGGGCGGCGTTCTCCGGCGCGGTCACCTTCTGGTAGCCCGGATAGACGTCGGGCAAACCGCCGACGTCGCAGGCGCCCTGCACGTTGTTCTGGCCCCGCAGGGGATTGACGCCCGTGCCCCGGCGCCCGATCTGCCCCGCGGCCATAGCCAGATTGGCCAGGGCCAGCACGTTGTCCGTGCCCGTGGTGTGCTGGGTGATGCCCATGGCGTAGACGATGGCCGACCGCTCGCTGCCGGCGTACAGCCGGGCAGCTTGCCGGAGCTTTTCCGCCGGGATGCCGCTGATCGCCTCTACGTGTTCCGGCGTATAGGCGGCCACCATGGCCTTGAGTTCCGCGAAGCCCTCGGTCCGTTCTTCGATGAAAGCCTGGTCGGTCAATCCTTCGGCGATGATGACGTGGACCAGGCCGTTGATCCAGGCCACGTCGCTGCCGGATTTCGGCCTGAGCCACAGGGCTGACTTGGCGACCAGGTCGATGCGCCGCGGATCGACGACGATCACCTTGGCGCCCCGGCGCACCGCGTTCTTGATGTAGGTAGCCGTCACCGGGTGGGTCTCGGTCACGTTGGATCCGGTAACCAGGATGCAGTCGCTTTCCGCCAGTTCGGGGATGGAATTGGTCATGGCCCCGGAACCGAAGGCCATCCCCAGCCCGGCCACCGTCGGCGCGTGGCAGAGCCGGGCGCAGTGGTCCACGCTGTTGGTGCCCAGGGCGGTGCGGACAAAGCGCTGGAAGACGTAGTTGTCCTCGTTGGTGCATTTGGCCGAAGCCAGCCCCGCCAGGGCGCGGGGTCCGTGCTTCTGCCTGATTTCCGCCAGTTTTTCAGCCACCAGATCCAGGGCTTCGTCCCAGCCGGCTTCCTGGAACACGCCGTCCCGGCGGATCAGGGGCGTGGTCAGGCGGTCCTTGCTTTCGACGAATTGGTAGCCGAAGCGGCCTTTGACGCAGAGCCGGCCCCGGTTGGGCTCGGCGTCGACGCCCCGCACCCGGACGATGCGGTTGTCCTTGACCCAAAGTTCCAGCTGGCAGCCCACGCCGCAGTAGACGCAGGTGGTGCGCACGCGCTTTTCGGTTTCAAAGGAACGGAAACGGCCGGCGATGGGTTTTTCGGTCAACCCCGCGGTGGGGCACGCCTGCACGCACTCCCCGCAGCCGTCGCAACTGGACAGCGCCCAGGCCCCCATCTCGGGGCTGACGAATGAAGCGATGCCCCTGTGCACAAAGCTCAAAACCTGTTTTTCCTGGATTTCATCGCACGCCGCCACGCAGCGGCCGCACTTGATGCAGCGGCTCCCGTCAAAGTCAAGCACCGGGCTGGACTTGTCGTTATTCGGGTTAGAACCGGGGCAGGCGGGCGGCAGTTTTTCCCGGAGGGGATTGGCGTCATCCAGCTCGTAGCGGAACACCAGCTCCTGCAGGTCGCACTCGCCGTTCTTGGTGCAGGTGCCGCAATCGTAGTCGTGTTCGGACAGCAGCAGTTCCAGTACGGATTTGCGCTGCGCTTCCAGCTCGTCGTCGAAGGCGGTAACCTTCATGCCCGCCTGCACCACGCTGGTGCAGGCCGTCGTCAGGCCCTTCTGGCCTTCAATCTTGACCAGACAAAGCCGGCACGATCCGGTGGGCGTCAGTTTTTCCAGCCAGCACAGACCTGGTATCGGGATGCCGTTTTCCCTGGCGATCTTGAGAAGATTTTCTCCCTCTTCCGCGACCAATTCCCGCTTGTCGATAGTGAACGTTATTTTCGCCAAACCCTTATCCTCGATGAGGCCTTCATGATC
>DYRS01000328.1 GCA_020718585.1 Chthoniobacter flavus | reverse complement strand
GATCTGGCCGCGGCTGAAACACTTGGTACGAAGGTGCACCTCTATTACGGTGAGAATCCGATATTGTACAGCGCCCCTGTGGAGGCAGTCCCGGACAAGCCGTTGCCGAGAAAATTTGTCTTCGAGCTGGCCACGCCGAACATGAGCGGAACCAGCTCCACGGCCCATACCGGAATCGATCCGTCGAGCGACACGATCACCGATTTCAACATGCACGACGCCTTCGCGATCGAGGGAAGCGCCATCGGTCAGCAGCTTGCAACGGCGCAGGCGATCGGTGATTTCGACGGCGACGGACACGAGGATTTCCTTGTCGCGGGCGCCTCCGCCAGCTACATCTTCCTCGGCCCGATGGATCTGACGGGGCTTTCCAACGTGGCAGTCGCGGCCGACTTCATCATCGATGCCGCCTCGTTGGGCCGTCCGGCTGACGCGATGGGCGATATCGACGCCGACGGCAAGACGGATCTCGCCTTCGTGCGCCACGACGATGCCGGCAACCGGACCGTCGTCACGGTGATCCTGGGCGGGCGGGTCATGCCGCGGACGATCACTGCCGCTTCCCTGGAGGCGCTCTACGCCCGGACCATCGAAATCGAGGATACGCTCCTTGACGAGAACGGCGAGATCACCGTCATGATCGGCAACTGGAGCGGGCATGTCGATGTCCAGACCGGCCGTTTCTACAACGACCTGATGGTCGTCTCCTCGCTGCCGGGCGCGACGAACAGCTACGGTTACGTTTTTGCCGGCGACACGATCAAGGCGCGGACGACGACGATCGGCAGCGGCGACGCCCTCGTTGACCTGAAGCTCTTCACCACCACGGTGAACGTGGCGACAGACCGCATTCCGGTGCGGACGCCCGATCTCGGAACCTTTGAATCGACGGCGAAGGTGACGATCGCCCCGGTGCATCAGGCCATTGGTTCCACCGGCGCGATCACCGACGCGGGGCAGAATACCTATCCGTTGACCGGTTCGTCCACCCTCGCAGTTGGAAACGGTCTAAACGCCAATTATTACGAAGGCATGGGTGCGGGAGACGCGACGACCTTCACCGCCTCCAATGGCTCGAACTACGGCATTTACGATTATGCGCAAACCACTTCGTCGGTGGCTCTGTCGGTGCCGGGCAATCCCTCGGGCACTGTCACGGTCTATGTGGATATCAAACACACCTACATCGGCGATCTGGTGATCTGGGTCGTGGCCCC
>DYRS01000140.1:1171-5700 GCA_020718585.1 Chthoniobacter flavus | reverse complement strand
AAGGATCAGAAAGATCCGTCCGATAAGTCCGATCAGTCTAAACCCGCCCCGCAACCCACCCCTGGCGAGAAAAAAGAAGGCGACGTCAAGCCCGCCTCCGGCGACGACAAAAAAGACCAGCAACCTCCCCAACCGGCACAGCCCGCCCAAGCCGCCGAGGAGCAGGAAAAGGAGGGCAAGATGAGCGCCGCGCAAGCGCGTGCCCTGCTCAAGTCCTTGAATTCCGAAGAAGAAAAAGTGAACCTGATGCAGCAGCCCTACCAAGAGGAAACACTGCGCGACTGGTAGATCGACCCATGAAACAATTTCTCGCGATTTTGATACTTGCCCTGATGGCATCGGCCTCCCTGCGCGCGCAGGAGATCACCGCCGGGCTGTCGAGCAACGAGGCACAGGTCGGCGAACCGATCCAGCTTGTCGTCACTGTGCGAGGAGGGCGCGGCGCATCGGTGCCCGAGACGCTGTCCGTCAACGGACTGCACATCACGCTTTTTGGCCGCTCGACCCAGTTTGAGATGCGGAACCTCACGATGACCTCGACCGCGACCTACACGTATCGCGTCGTCCCGCAGTTCGAGGGAGAGTTCACGATCCCGTCGTTCGATGTGACGCTCGATGGAAAAAAATACCCGACCCAGGCGATGCGTCTCTCGGTGTCCGGAAGCGCGACGATCCCGCAGGTGCCCTCGCTGCCGCAGAATGCACCGCCGCTGCCGCAGGGGATCCCCAGCGGACAGGTTGCCGGGACTTCGCAGAGCGGACGCCCGTATTTCGGCGAGCTCATCCTTTCAAAGAAGTCCGCCTACGTCGGCGAGGTCGTGCCGATCGAGCTCCGGTTTTATTTCAACGCTCGGGTTGGTGGCGAAGTCGGCGAGCGCCCGGGCTTCAGCGGCGAGGGGTTCACGGTGCAAAAATTCTCAAACGGGGTGAAGCGCGAGCAGGTCGTGAACGGGTCGAACTACGTCGTCTTCTCGTTCAAGAGCTCGATCACGCCGGCCAAATCCGGCGAGATCGAAATCCCGGCAGCCTTCCTCGAAGCCCGCCTCCGCGTTCCCGGCAAGGTGCCGCAGGGGTTCGACGACTTCTTCAGCCAGATGATCCCGCAGGGGATGTTCAACGAGACGCAGGACGTCAAAATCGAAACCGTGCCCCAGACGCTCGAGGTTACGGCGCTGCCGAAGGACGGACGCCCGGACGACTTCTCGGGCGCGGTCGGGAAGTTCACGATGAACGCCTCGGTTTCCCCGAAGAAGGCGTCGGGCGGCGAACCGGTCACGATGCGGGTGACCGTCGCCGGACAGGGGAATTTCGAGGGCATGAGCGCGCCGGTGCTCACCGGCGACGAAGGATGGCGGACATACCCGCCGTCGGACAAATTTCGCGCGACCGACGAGGTCGGGTTCACGGGCGAGAAATCCTACGAATTCCCGATCATCGCCCGCCAGGACCAGACCCGCACGCCCGGAGTCCGCTTCTCGTATTTCAACCCCTCGACCGGAAAATACGCGACGCTCACGCAGGATCCGCTTCCGGTTGATGCCAAAGCCGGAAGCTCGCCGGCCGCGACCGCCGCAGCGCCGACCACCGCGCAGCAGTCGGCTCCGCCGGCCGCCGCCACACCGGCGGTAACGCCCGACATCACCGCCATGGCCGGTGGCGCCTCGAGCTGGACCTCCCTGATTTTCCGCCGCGAATTTCTTGCGGCCAACGCCGTCCTCGCGCTCACATGGCTCGCGCTCGTCGCCGCGTTTTCCTTCCGCCGGTTTTCGGCATCCGCCGTCGGCAGGTCGCTCGCGAGGCGGAAGCTGGCAGCCCGCGCGCTCGCAGGGCTCCGCGGCACCGAACCCGACGCATTCTACGGCGAGGTCAGCCGGTTCCTCGCGCTCCACTTCAACGTCCCGGACCAGCATGCCGCGCTTGCCGCCAGGATCGCCGCCCTGCCGCCGGAGACACAAGCCCCGCTGCGTGCCGCGCTCGACCGGCTCGCCGAATCGAAATTCGCGGCCGGCGGAGCACCCGCACCAGCGGCCGCCGATCGCGATTCCCTCATCGCCACCCTCAAGACACTCCGCCATGAAAAATAGCCGGGCCCATTTGAACCTCGAAGAAAATGAGCTGAGCCGAGTCAGACCAAAGGAGCACGGGCGTCCCGCCCGTGTTGAGCAAAGGGAGCCTATACGAACAGTTTTATCCCGACAGCAGGGACGCCCGTTCTCCATTTTTTCGGTCGCAGGGCACCCCGGCCCGCTTCGCGCCGCGCTCCTCGCGTTCGCGATCCTCCTCGCGCCGGCCCTCCGCGCGGATCCGCTCGCCGACGCCCGCGCGCGCTATGCGGACGGAGAATACGAGCAGGCTGCGAAGCTCTTCGAACAATCGCTCGAGTTCTCCCCGCCGCAGGCGGCCGTGCTCTTCGACCTCGGCCGCAGCCAAAGGCAATCTGGGCAGGATGCCCAAGCCGCGCTGAGCTTCCGCCGCGCGCTCGTCCTTGACCCAAGGTTCGCCCCGGCCCGCCTCGCGCTCGCCGAGACGAACGCCGACCTCGCGATCCCCCGCTCCGCGCCGGGCTGGCGCGAGCGCGTGCTCGAACGCGTGCCGATGGATGCCCTGACGCTTGTGGGAACCACCCTCTTTTGGCTTGGCGCGTTTGCTGTGACCGTCCTCGCATTTCTTCGCCGACCGGGCGCGCGGGGATGGCTCGCGCTCGGCACCATCTCGCTGGCCGTGGGGACCGCCGCACTCGCTCTCGCCGCGCTCTGCGACCCGAGGGTGACCGACCGCAACACGGCAATCGTCCTCGCCCCGACCGGCACCTCGCTGCTCAAAGCCCCCGCCGACCAGTCGGAAAAAGTGGCAACCATCCCGCAGGGCGGCACCGTCGCCATCCTCTCCCAGCGCGGCCGCTGGTTCTACGGACGCCTCGCCGACGGCAAGACCGGATGGTTCCCCACCGACGGAATCGCCCCGGTGATTCCGCCGGCCTGAATATCGAAATTCCATGAACGCTTCATCACCAAGTCCAACTTCCCGGGAGCGCGGGCATCTTGCCCGCATTCCTGAGAAGCGGGCGGGACGCCCGCGCTCCCGGAAGCAGCAGCGTCTGCATTCATCGCCAGAGCACCCCATTCCATGAACGTCCACGGCAAACCGACACGAACGATCTGGCCGCACCCGTCCGATCCGGGGATCATCCAAATCATTGACCAGCGCGCGCTCCCCCACGAATGGGTTGTTGAAGATCTTGCGTCAGTCGCTGACGTCGCCACTGCAATCCGTGACATGCATGTCCGCGGAGCCGGCCTGATCGGCGCGACCGTCGGGTTCGGGATGTATCTCGCCGCAAGGGAGGTGTCCGACGATGTCACCGGATTTTTGACCCGCGCCGGCGACCTTCTGAAATCCACCCGACCGACCGCCGTAAACCTCGCTTGGGCGGTGGACCGCCAGCTTCGCGCGATCGCAGAGCACCCCGGCGACCCGGTCGCAACCGCCCTGCGCACGGCCATCGAAATCGCGGATGAGGATGCCGACGCGTGCCGCCGGATCGGCGAACACGGGCTCGCGCTGATCGAAAAAATTGCCGCATCAAAAAATGGTGCGCCGGTCGAGATCCTCACCCACTGCAATGCCGGATGGCTCGCGTTTGTGGATTTCGGATCGGCCACGGCACCGATTTACGCCGCCCACGACCGGGGGATTCCCGTGCATGTGTGGGTGGATGAAACCCGGCCGCGCAGCCAGGGTGCGAAGCTCACGGCATGGGAGCTCGGCCAGCACGGAGTTCCTCACACGCTCATCGCCGACAACACCGGAGGGCACCTGATGCAGCATGGCATGGTGGACCTCGTCATTGTCGGCACCGACCGGACGACCCGCACCGGCGACGTCGCCAACAAGATCGGCACCTACCTCAAGGCACTCGCCGCGCACGACAACGGCGTCCCGTTCTACGTCGCCCTGCCGTCGTCGTCGTTCGACTGGAAGATGCGCGACGGGCTCAAAGAAATCCCGATCGAGGAGCGGGGCTCGGAAGAAGTCAAATTTGCCGACGGGCTCTGCGACGGCCGCCGGTGTGAGGTCCTCGTCGCACCGGCCTCCACCCCGGCGGCCAACTTCGGGTTCGACGTGACCCCCGCGCGCCTCGTCACCGGGCTGATCTCCGAGCGCGGAGTCTGCGGTGCCACCGAGTCGGAAATCCTCGCTCTCTACCCGGAGCAAGCCTGACAATGCCCGCGACGTCGCTGCCTGCCATCCTCGGCTTCACCGGCGTAGTGCTCGGAGCATTCGGAGCGCACGGACTCAAGGCCGTGCTCGCCGCCAACGGCTCGGCCGCCATCAGGCAAACGGCCGTCCTCTACCACCTCGTCCATGCGGTCGCCTCGCTCTGGGCCGCCGAACGCAAGCCCGCCGTCGCATGGATCTGGGCTGCCGGAGTCGTCCTCTTCTCCGGCTCGCTCTACCTCCTCGCCCTCACCGAGGCCCGCTGGCTCGGATTCCTCACCCCGCTCGGCGGAATCCTCTTCCTCGTCGGC
>DYRS01000140.1:0-1071 GCA_020718585.1 Chthoniobacter flavus | reverse complement strand
CCTTCATCTGCAAATCCCATTCGTCATCGGCGAACGGTTGCAGGTCCGCAATCAACTCGCAGTATTCCTGCGGAGAAAGATGCGCGATGGCTTCCTTGATTTCGACAACTGTGCTCATTCACACTAATTCTGCCGCAGGACGACGGATATTGCAAGTTTGGAGGAATGCCCGCGCTGGAACCTGAAACGTTCAGATCGCGTCTCACGATACACGCTCGAAAGCGATTCCATACGCGTGCTCTACGTCGTCCACGGAGCCCGGCACCTGCCGCGACTATTTCGACGCGATCCGCGGCGCGTAGTTCGTCCCCTTCTCCGGCTCGCTCTACCTCCTCGCCCTCACCGACGCCCGATGGCTCGGATTCCTCACCCCGCTCGGAGGAATCCTCTTCCTCATCGGATAAGCCCGGCTATTCAAAGTCCGGTAAAAACGGACAGAAAATTCAGTCGCCAAAAACAACCGCCCGCGTGCCGTGAACAGGGCCACGGTCTTTTGACCAAGAGTTCAATAAAACATGACTGACACCTTGTCCGCGCTCTGAAACCTGAACCGATCAGATCGCGTCCGACGAGGTTTGACCATGAGTGCAAAAGGTGCCCCCCTTGTCCGTCATCCTCAAAAACCGGCTCCTTCCTATCTCCTCGACTCTTGACGTGAGGTATTCGCACCCTCGTATTCCAGCCGCAGTTGTCTTCCCAGGAGCGCGGGCATCTTGCCTGCTCCAGTCGGCATCCTGCCGGCTGGTTCTCCTCGGAGGCTCCCCGGCAGGATGCCGGCGAGTGCAGGCAGGGATGCCTGCGCTCCCGAAGAAGGACCGGGAGCGCGGGCATCTTGCCCGCTTTCAGAAGAAGCGGCCGGGACTCCCTCGCTCCCGGATGTCGCCTCGTCTCCACTTTTCGAAAAGCGACCCGCAAAATCAAAAAATCCGACCCAATTTCAAGTTTTTTTTCGATACGAATTGACGAAAGGCGAAACCGTGCGTATCACTGAAAAATCTTCATGTCTTTCGACATCCAATTTCCGCTGAGCTCACGGGCTCACGGGCTCACGGGCTCACGGGCTCACGGGCT
>DYRS01000139.1 GCA_020718585.1 Chthoniobacter flavus | reverse complement strand
TTCGGCTTGCCCAGCGCCGGTTGCTGCATGACTTCATGCCATCAGAGATGCGCCCCTTGTAAAAGCGGAGCCGCAAAAAACCTTGACTCATAAATTCTGCAAAATATAAGATTTTCTAGTTGCCAGATTTTCGGGGGGAAATTCCCCGGAAATCTGGTTTTGCCGCAACGTGATCCGACGGTCAGGGAGCGTAGCATTTTCCAGACAGCCACAACCAAACCACGAATCATCATGAAACGCCTGATCCTGCTTGCCTCCGTCATTTGCCCGTCGCTTTTGCGCGCGGGGGATTCCGACCTTGCCCTGCCGACCGACCGATCGCTGGTCTTCCAATTTCCCGGGTTTGCGCTGCCGAGCATGACGATTCTGTGGATCGGGCTGGTGGTGGCGGTGCTGGGGATGATTTTTGGGTGGAACGAATACCGGAAGCTGAAAAAGCTGCCCGCGCACAAGAGCATGCTCGACATTTCGACGCTCATCTACGGGACGTGCCGGACGTATCTGATCCAGCAGGGCAGGTTGCTCCTGCTGCTCGAGGTCTTCATCGGCGCGACGATGGTTTACTACTTCGGGTTTTTGAAGCACATGGACGCGCCGACCGTGGCGCTGATTATTTTCTGGTCGCTGATCGGCATCGGGGGATCGTTTGCGGTCGCCTGGTTCGGGATGATGATCAACAACATCGCGAACAGCCGGATGGCGTTTGTCGCGTTGCGCGGGCGGGCACTGGCGGTCTCGGAGATCCCGACGCAGTCGGGCATGAGCATCGGCGTGCTACTGATCAGCGTTGAGTTGCTGCTGATGATTTCAATCCTCGTCTTTGTCCCGCCGGCGCTCGCGGGCGCGTGCTTCATCGGCTTCGCGATCGGCGAGTCGCTCGGCGCGAGCGTCCTGCGCATCTGCGGCGGCATTTTCACGAAGATCGCCGACATCGGGAGCGACCTCATGAAGATCGTCTTCAAAATCAAGGAGGACGACGCGCGGAATCCGGGCGTTATCGCCGACTGCGCGGGCGACAACGCGGGCGACAGCGTCGGGCCGACGGCCGACGGGTTCGAGACCTACGGGGTCACGGGCGTCGCGCTCATCACGTTCATCCTCCTGGCGGTGGATCCGAAATTCATGTGGACGTTCATCGTCTGGATCTTCGCGATGCGGATCGTCATGATCCCGACGTCGGTCATTTCCTGGAAGATCAACACATGGATCACAAAGGGAGTCTTCGGCAAGGACAGCCACTTCAATTTCGAGCATCCGCTCACGGTCCTCATCTGGCTGACCTCGCTGCTCTGCGTGGCGGTGAGCTACGTGGTGAGCTACTTCATGCTCGCCAATGATTTCCCGACGCTCTGGTGGAAGCTCGCGACGATCATCAGTTGCGGCACGCTCGCGGCGGCGATCATCCCCGAGCTTACCCGCGTGTTCACGAGCACGCGCAGCGCGCATTGCCACGAGGTCGTCAACGCGACGACCGAGGGCGGCGCCGGGCTCACGATCCTTTCGGGTCTTGTCGCGGGCAACTTCTCATGCTTCTGGAAGGGCGTGAGCCTCTCGATCCTGATGCTCGCCGCCTACCTCACGAGCCTGAGCACGGTCGGCGACTACATGGCATTCCCCGCAGTCTTCGCGTTCGGGCTCGTCGCGTTCGGGATGCTAGGGATGGGGCCGGTCACGATCGCGGTGGACAGCTACGGGCCGGTGGCGGACAACGCGCAGTCGGTGTTTGAACTCTCGACAATCGAGCAGATCCCCGGGATCGCCGAAGAGGTGAAGCGCGACTTCGGGTTCACCCCGGATTTTGAAAAAGGAAAGCTCCTCCTCGAGGACAACGACGGCGCGGGCAACACGTTCAAGGCGACGGCCAAGCCGGTGCTCATCGGCACGGCGGTCGTCGGCGCGACGACGATGATCTTCTCGCTCATCCTCATGCTCAAGCAGCACTACGGGTGGACCGACCTCTCGAACCTCAGTATCGTTGACGCCCGGATCATCCTCGGACTCCTCATGGGCGGAGCGGTCGTCTATTGGTTTGCGGGCGCGTCGCGCCAGGCGGTCATCACCGGTGCCTACCGGGCGGTGGACTACATCAAGCGCAACATCAAGCTCAGCGGCACCGACCGCGCGTCTGCGGAGGACAGCAACGAGGTTGTGAGGATCTGCACGAAATACGCGCAGCACGGGATGGTCAACATCTTCGGCGTCGTCTTCTCGCTCACCCTCGCGTTCGCGTGCTTCGACTCGATCTTCTTTGTCGGCTACCTGATCTCGATCGCGATGTTCGGGCTCTACATGGCGATCAACATGGCGAATGCCGGCGGATGCTGGGACAACGCGAAGAAGATCGTCGAGGTCGAGCTCAAGATGAAGGGGACCGAACTCCACGACGCGACGGTCATCGGCGACATCGTCGGCGATCCGTTCAAGGACACGTCCTCGGTCGCGCTGAACCCGATCATCAAGTTCACCACGCTCTTCGGAATCCTCGCCGTCGAGATCGCCGTGAATTCCCCGCGCGGGATCTCCGCCGGCATCGGCGTCGTCTTCTTCCTCATCGGGCTCTTCTTCGTGCTCCGCTCGTTTTACGGAATGCGGATCTCGACGCTCCACCCGCTCGCGCACATTGCGATGAACGAAAAGCGCTCGGCCGAAGGCTGAGCGTCCGGGTGTCGGCCGCGCAGGTAACCCATGACCTGCGCGGAAGGGAAATTTGTCGAGACGGAAAGTCACCAGGGGAGTGAACAGGCCGCCCGGAATCGACGGGCAAGCGGGCGATGTGCTCGCGCTCCAAGAAATATTCCCCTTCGGGCATCGAGAGATTTTTCTTCGGTCGGCGGCAATCGGTTTGTGATCTTCGAAATTCTCGATTACCCATGTCGGCGATGTCATCGCTTTCCATCGGGCTTTACGCGGAAATCCGCCCGGATTTTTTCCGGGTGTTGAGCGGTCCCAACGCGCGGATCTTCACCGATGCGCTCGACGCGCTCGAGCGGGAGATCGGCGGCGGGTCACTTGGGATTTCGAGGCAGGAGGCGGTCGAGGTTGCCGCACAAATCGTCGAGCGCCATGCCGGGCTCCGCGACGAGGAGATGCCGGAGGAGGATACCCGCTCGTCGCGCGGGCAGGCAAATTTCCTGCTCAACCGGCTCGTGCAGACCGGATGGCTTGCGGAGCCGGCGCGCCCGGATTACCTGCGGATCCTTTTTTTCGAGCGGCAGGGGGAAATCGTGCTGGATGCGCTGCGACGAGTCGCCGCGCCGGATGCGGCGGCATTCACCGACAAGCTCTGGTCGGTCTGCACCGCACTCGCGAACCCCGACACGTTCGCGGACCAGCCGTGGAGTGACCTCGAGACGTGCGTGGCCAACGCGCGGGTGGGATTGCAAGAGCTCCGGGGGATGCAAAAAAGCGTCGAGCGGATGACGAAGCGCCAGCTCGAGGCGCGGACGCTGCGCGAAAATCTCGCGATCCTTTACGACGAGTTCTCGGAATCCATCGGCCACAGTTGCTACCGCGAGCTTGTTCGACTGCGGCTTCCGGTGCGCGTGCGCCAGGCCCGGCTGCGGGTCGCGGAGATCGAAGCCGACATGGCGGTGCTCGAGCAGATGCAGCGCGAGGTGCTTCGGCGGCGTACGACAGATGATCCGGGCCAGGCGATGAGCCTCGTGCGCCTCCGGCTCAACGAGCTTTTCCAGCTCCTCGAAGCGATCGAGCCGCAGGCCGAGCAGGTGGACCGCCGGGCGGCGGACTTCGCAAGGCGCTCGTTCGCGCGGTTCCGCTACCTGCAGGAAGTCGGAGGCGCAAGGCGCGATCAGGTTCAGCAGGTTTTTGAAATCCTCAACCGCCAGTTTGCTGGCGAACGGCTTTCCGAAATCGTCCGCCCGGACCGGTTTCCCGAGCTCGCGGTCGGCGAGACCGGGCTCGTCGGTGGACTCGAATCGCTCTACCTGCCGCGGCGACCGCGCGCCGCCGGCGAGAACGAGCCGATCCCGGAGGAGTTCGATCCGCTCGACCGCGAGAGCTGCCTCCGCGAGATGGAGTCGAACCTGCGCGATTCGCTCACCGCCCTGCGTGCGAACGCGTTTGTCGCCCGGCTCGGGCTGGCGCGCGGCGAGCGGCGCGGGCTCGACGGGCTGCCGGTGTGCAACGACGAGGACGTGGCCGATCTTGCGGCGGTCCTCCTGCACGCGGAATCCGGCGACGCGACCTACCGGGTCGAGACGATGAGGGAAAAAGACGGCGCGGCAAACCTCGTCGCCAAGGCGGGCTACGTGATCGAGGATTTTTCCCTGCGCAGGCGTTCCTGAGTGGCAGGCATCCTGACGTGGAAGGAGATGAGGTGAGAAAAGACAGGGGCAGCCCGTCCGTGTGGGCGGAACTGGTCGAAGATGGCAGGAATGTTATTTTGCACTAGCCTGGGGCGATTCGCGGAGGCGAACGTTTTTGTTTGCCCTCGTGTTTGTCGAGTGCATAATGCGCAGGATTCGATGAGTGCCGATAGAGATATGGGACGTCTGTCTTTTGAAACTCCGGCTTTTCAGCTTGCAGGACTGCTGTCTTTACACACGCAACCTACGGGTCACAAAAGCTTTCAAAATGTTCCGATAAAACATCTGTAAGTATATTGTCGTCAGTGGGTTCGGGGTCTTAGCTCAGTTGGTAGAGCGCCTCAATGGCATTGAGGAGGTCAGGGGTTCGATTCCCCTAGGCTCCACTTCCTAAAAACCTGCGCGGACAAAGCATTTGCAGGCGATTTGAGGTAAATATTCGGTGAACCGGCCGGTTCGGCTGCTGACATGAAACCGACGCAGCAAACGATTCACATTTCGCCGGAGAACCCCTCGGCGATCATCCTCCCGGTCGTCAAATGAACCGCTTCTCCCCGTTTGGAGTTCCGCATTTATGCGGTGCCGCTTCCGGGCGCTCAGCGCGGCGAGCACGACTTCGCCAGCCATGCGGAAAATTCCTCCGCCCCGATCGCGCCTGCTGCGAGCGCGAGGGTCTGAAGCGCAGCTTCTTCCTCGGGGGCTTCAAGCTGCTGGCCATTGGCGGCAAGGAACGTGTAGGCGGCCATGAACCCGGCTCTCTTGTTGCCATCCAAAAATGGATGATTTTTCACAATCCCTTCGGCATAGGACGCCGCGAGATCGAAGGTCGTCGGATCCCCGTAATGAAAGAGTTGAAGCGGTCGGTTCAAAGCGGACTCAAGCAGGCACTCATCGCGGATGCCATCAAGCCCGCCAAAGCGCGCGAGCAACTCCCTCTGGACCGCCAGAACCACCCCGCAGTCCAACCAAATCGGGTCGTTCACTTGGCAAGCTCTCGAAGCGCGTTGCGGTATCGGCTCATCCCTTCTTCTGCAAGCGTCATGATCTCCTTAAAACCGACGCGCTCCGGCGTGATGCCCAGCGAGTTGTTCGGTGCCTCGGTGAGATACAGCGTCGCGCCTTCCTCGACACGCAGCACCTGCACCGCCTCCTTGGGCAGCAGGATTCCGAGCGAATTTCCGATTTTGCGAACTTTGGTTTCCATTGGCATATTGCAACAATCGTTTTAACGACCGCGTTTGTCAACATCCCGCATCCCTATGAAACGCATCTTCCCGCTCCTCATCCTCCCGCTCCGCGCCCAGCTGAGCTGATAGGAAATCGCTTTCCGGCCTGCCGAGTTGTATATGGGAGCAGCCTCGCGTGTGAGTTCGTATTGTGCCAAGCA
>DYRS01000138.1 GCA_020718585.1 Chthoniobacter flavus | reverse complement strand
CAGCGCGAAAACTCCCCCGCCTCACGTCTGAATTCTGCCTCGATCCCACCGAGGCTGCTTGCCCGCAGTGCCCGTTTGGCAGCCTGGACAGGGATCGTAATGATTGGGGCGAGCCCTGTACAATTGACACCGGTGGGGAAACGCGCTTTGATCCGCCCCATGATCCGTTTCCCAGTCCTCCTGTGCGCGGTGCTCGCCATCGCAGGCTGCGCAGCTCCCGAGGGGCCCGCCGTCAAGCTCGAAAAGGCGAACGTCTTGCCGCTTGCGCTCGACGACGCGTTCCAGTTTCGCAAGATCCAGCAGTCGAATGTGGACAACACGAAGGTCCAGCAGCCGACGGTGAGCGAGGCTGCGATCTTCGAGCGCCAGCGGGCGAGTTGGGGGGCGGTGGACGGAATTGAAGCCGCTGCCCGCAACGGAAATTATTACAACTTTTTTTGGCGCTCGAAGGAGCCGGCTGACGTGACCGTGCGGCTCGAATACCGGCAGGCTGGGCTCGCAAACCATGTCCTCGCGCAGGAGCGGTATTATCCGCAGACCCGGGGATCTCACAAATCCGAGTTTCAGGTCGCCGGCGACGACTATCTGGAAAACGGCCGGGTGACCGCATGGAGGGTCCTTTTGATCGTGGACGGGAGCATCGTCGGCATGAGGCAATCCTTCGTGTGGAGGTAACCCGCGTTTGACACAGACGTCCGACAGGGCTAGTCATAAAGCACTCTGTTCATTGAGCACTCCCTCCACAATTCTCGTCGGAAGCATCGGCCGCACATGCTGGGTCAAGGTGGACGGGAGGGGTACGTTCCAGAACAGCCCGGGGGTCAAAGAATTTGTCAAGCGGATGATCCAGCGCGGGCATCGAGATTTCGTTATTGATCTCGGCGGCTGCGAGCTGATGGATTCGACGTTCATGGGCACGCTCGCCGGGGTGGCACTTCGCCTCCGCGAGATCGGCCAAGGCGGGCTGCGGGTCGTCAACGCCAACGACAGGAATTCCTCGCTTCTGGAAAATCTCGGCCTCGACCACCTGTTTTCTGTCGAGGAGGGCACGGAAGTCGCTCCCAAGTCGCTGCTCCATGCCGACCCCGTTGGTGCGGGCGGTGCCGAAGAAGCGAAGAGCGATGTGCTGGCCGCGCACGAGGCGCTGATTGCTGCCGCCCCGGAAAATGCAGTGAAATTTCGCGACGTCGTCGATTACCTGAAGCAGGAGCTTGCACAGGGGACGAACACCGACGACTGATCTTTGTCGGGTTCAGGCGTCCCCCCATAAACCCCTTCGCGAACGGTGCATTCCAGTCGAGCACGCGCGACCACTTTTTGCTCCATGCCAGCGTCGCTGCCTTGCGCGACAAAAACTTCTCCGGCGAGCGGACCGATTCTTTATGAGGCTTCATGTAGGTCGCAAAGTTCGGGACCAGCGCGTTCTTGGAAATTTCCGGGCTTGCGAAGCTCCCGCCGGATCGGGCATGATCCGACAGACCGGTAAATAATTTTTCCATGACAAAAAAACTCGCGCTTCTCTTTTCCGGCCAAGGTGCCCAGTCGGTCGGCATGGGCAGGGATCTTGTGGCCGCATCGCCCGGTGCCGCCGAACTTTTTCGTCAGGCCGACGAAATCCTCGGCTACCCGCTCTCGACGATCGCGTTCGAGGGGCCGGTCGAAGCGCTGACAAAAACCTCCGTTTGCCAGCCGGCACTCTACGTCCACGGGCTCGCCTGCCTTGCCGCAGTAAAAGAAAAATTTCCCGGTCTGGCATTCGGGGCGGCGGCCGGGCTCTCGCTCGGAGAGTTCACCGCGCACGCGGCGGCCGGGACGTTCGATTTTGCGACTGGCCTCCGGCTGGTGGACAGGCGGGCGCGCGCAATGCAGGAGGCGTGCGAGTCAACCTGCGGCGCGATGGCCGCAATCATCGGCGGCGACGAGGACCGGGTCCGCGACCTTGCCGCGGCTGCGGATGTGGACGTTGCGAATTTGAACTCGCCCGGCCAGATTGTGCTGTCCGGCGAATCGTCAAAAATCTCCCTCGCAGTCTCGCTCGCGAAGGAATACGGGGCGCGCAAGGCGGTCGAGCTGACCGTCGCCGGAGCGTTCCATTCCCGCCTGATGGAGTCCGCCTACCAGACGCTGAAGTTGGCACTTGAGGAGACCCCGATGGCCGCTCCCAACGTGCCGGTCGTGTGCAATGTTGATGCGATCGCGGTCGGCGATGCGGAAAATATTCGCCGCACGCTGGCCGATCAGGTGACCGGCAGCGTCTGCTGGTCGCAGAGCATTGACTACCTTGCCGAGCACCTGCACATCACCCATTTCCTCGAGCTGGGTCCTGGCGGAGTTATCGCCGGGCTCGTCGGCCGGATCCGCAAGGGGATGCCCGTGGTCTCGATCTCGAATGTCGCAACACTTGAGGAGGGGGTCGTTCAGCTCTCCGCCGCCTGAGCCTCCGCGCGAGCCGGGCCGTTTCTGCGACGCTTGACGCCGGTGGCGGACTCACCTAATCATCAAACCTTTTCCGATGTCATTCCGAGCTTTCCAGATTTGCGCGGTCGTTGTTTTTTTCGCGCTGCTCCCGGCGTCCGCCCAGAACTCCGGCGGCGCGGAGGTTCCTGAGACGGATCAGCCCGCATACAATCTTGCGCGAAACTACGACGAGTCCGGTGCCAACCAGCAGGCGATCGACGCCTACCGGATGTTCATCAAAGCCTCTCCTGCATCGCCGCTTGCGGCGCGCGCCCAGTTCCGCATCGCCGAGCTCATCGAGGCGTCTGGCGACCTCAGCCGGGCATTCGACGCGTATCAGCTCCTGCTCACCCGCTACCCTGACACTCCGGATTTTGAGAAGGCGGTCACCCGGCAGGTGCTAATCGCCAACGAGTATCTCGGCGGAAAAAAGCTTCAATTTTTGGGGATGGCGATCGTGCCGGCGACCGAGCGCGCCGAGCAGATGTTCACGGCGATTCTCAAGAACGCGCCGTTTAGCAGGAACGCGCCGATCGCGCAGTTCAACCTCGGGCTCACCTATGAGAAGCAGGGCAAGGTGAAGGAGGCGTCGGCCGCCTACCAGTCGGTGCTCGACAAATACCCGAGCAGCTCGATCGCCGACGACGCGGTCTATCAGATCGGCTACACCTACATGCAGATCGGTACCTCCGGGCGGTCGCAGGATCTCTCCGCGCTCGTCCTCGCAAAAAATACCTTCGAAGATTTTCTCCTCCAATACCCGAACAGCGAGAAGGCGGCGCAGGCGCGTGACAACCTGAAGGCGATCGGCGGCCGCGAATCCGGCGACCTGATGGCGGTCGCGAAATTCTACGACCGCTACAGGAACTACCGAGCGGCCGCGATCTACTACAACGACGTGATCCGCCGCCAGCCCGGCACGGCCGATGCAAAATTCGCGCAGGAACGCATCCAGATCCTGCGCAGCGATTACGGAGACGACGCGCTACGGACCGGACCCGAGCGGGCGGAAACCGGCGAGAAAGTCGCACTGAGGCGACGCCTGCAGGCCCAGGTCGAGACGTCCGCTCTCGCCAATTTCAATGGCCCGTCGCGCCGCGACATCGTCCCCGACGAGTTGCCGGTCGTGAGTCGTCCGAAGCTGCGCACGAACGTGCGCGACATGCGCCCGGTGCCGTCGGTCGAACCCGCCCTGCCAACCCAATGAAAATCTCCGCCGCCATCGCCGTCGCCGCCTTGCTTTTGCTCTCCGGCTGCGGATACCACGTCGGCGAAATCCGGCCGACCCCGATGCGATCAGTCCGTACGCTGGCCGTGCCGACGTTCAAAAACCGGACGTATGAGGTCCGGATTGAGAGCCTGTTTGCCGACACGCTCATCAAGCGGCTCCAGTCCGACGGCACCTACGAGATCGTGCCTGTTGACCGGGCGGATGCGATCGTCTCCTGCACGATCATCAGCATCGAGAGGCGCTCGATGCGTTCGGTCCAGAACAACGTGCTGGCCACAAGCGAATTTGGTCTCCGCCTGCGCGTGAAATACGAGGTTCAGAGCCGGGTGACCGGCGCGATGTTGATGGTTGGCGATATCAACGGCGAGGCGACGTTCTTCAGCGGCAACGACCTCCAGACGATCGAGCGCCAGGCGATGTCCGACGCCGCCGCCAACGTTGCCGGAAAAATCGCCGTGGCGATCACCGAGGGCTGGTGATCCCGCAGGGCGCGCCCTCCCCGTGCTCAGCGTCGTCCCCACCCCGATCGGCAACCGCCAAGACATCACGCTGCGCGCGATCGAGGTGCTTCGCGGTGCCGATCTTGTTGCGGCGGAGGACACCCGGCACAGCGGAATGCTCCTCCAGCACCTCGGAATCAAAAAGCCGTTCGTCAGCCTCCACCAGCACAACGAGGCCGCTCGCACGGACGAGCTGGTCGAAAAATTGGCGTCCGGCACGCGCGTCGCGCTGATTACCGACGCCGGGATGCCCGGGATCTCGGATCCCGGACACCGCTTGGTCCGCGCGTGCGTCGTCCGCGGGATCCCGCTCACTGTGCTGCCGGGTCCGTCGGCGGTCGTCACAGCACTCGTCGGATCCGGGTTCCCTTCGGACCGGTTTTTTTTCGGGGGATTCCTTCCGGTGAAGAGCGGACGGAGGTCGGCCGAGATTGCGCTGGCTGCGGGGCGTCCCGAGACGAGCGTCTATTTCGAGTCCCCGCACCGGATCGTCCGCACGCTTGAGGTGCTCGCTACGTGCTGCCCGGCGCGTCCGGTTTGCGTGGCGAGGGAGCTGACAAAGACGTTCGAGGAATTTCAGCGTGGATCGCCCGCCGAGGTGCTCGCACATTTTCAATGCCACCCGCCGAAAGGCGAAATCACGCTTGTCATCGCAGCCGACCGGAATGCCGAATAGCCTTTCGCCCGGCTCCCGGTGGGTTCGCGCGGGCATTGCCGCCGCCGTGCTCGGCCTTCTTGTCGCGATGGCGGCGGCGGGAGGATCGCCCAGGCTGCATCCTCTGCCCTGCGGGTTCCATGCGCTGACCGGACTGCCGTGCGCGCTGTGCGGGGGAACGCGCGCCGCGCTCGCCCTCATGCGCGGCGACTGGTCGGCGGCCGCCTACCTCAACCCGCTCGCGTTTGCCGTCGTGCCGGTCGCATTTCTGCTCGCCGCCACGTTCCTGATCGAGGCGCTCCGGGGCCGGTCGCTCCACGACTGGTCGGTGCCCATCCCCCGCCGCATCGTCGCTGCCGCGCTTGCGGCGTGCCTTGCGCTTTGGCTGGCGCACATCACGTTCGCATTGAAAACCCCGAAGCCCGAGCTGGTTGACATCCGGAACCCGATCGCCGGAAAGCTCCGATCGCTCTTCGAGTCGCGATGAGGCACCGATCAGACCTCAGCGGTCGCCACGTATTCCTCGTAGCTCCTCACGGCGTCGCCGCGCGGGAGCCGCCGGGTCTGGTCCTCCATCTCAAGGCGCTCTGAGTGCCCCTCGAAGTCCACGCGCACCTTGCCCTGCATCAGAAGCGGGATCACCACTCCGTAGATGTCGTCGCGCTGGTGGCCGGCTAGGAATAACTCGCCGAGTTTTTCGGAGAGCGTCACAGTGTCTTCGTTGCCGCCCGCCGGATTTTCGGCGCCGGTCTTCCTTTGGCGGAGTTTGATCGTGTCGAATGGGGTTGGGTTCGGCATGAAAGAAAGTCGAGAAACTACCCGGTTTTTCAGAGCCTGCAACCCGGAAATTCCCGGAATGTTTTTCCACCCCAATCATTACGATC
>DYRS01000137.1 GCA_020718585.1 Chthoniobacter flavus | reverse complement strand
AGGACGGTGTGCGGGATCTTCTGGAGCTTGAGCATCCGGCTGAGGAGCTCGCTCGCCTCGACGCTCGCTGTGCCGACCAGCACCGGCTGGCCGCGCCCGTGGGCCTCGCGGATCGCCTCGATCGCCGCATGGTATTTTTCCCGGCGGGTTTTGAAAATCCGGTCGTTCTCGTCCATGCGGGCGACCTTCCGGTTCGTCGGGATCACGTTGACGTCGAGCCGGTAGATGTCGTGAAATTCGTGGACCTCGGTCTCTGCGGTGCCGGTCATGCCGGCGAGCTTTTCGTAGAGCCGGAAATAGTTTTGGATCGTGATCGTGGCGAGCGTCTGGGTCTCGCGATCAATCTGCACCCCCTCCTTCGCCTCGACCGCCTGGTGCAGCCCGTCGCTCCAGCGTCGGCCGGGCATCTTGCGCCCGGTGAACGTATCGACGATGAGCACCTTGTTGTCCTCGACGACGTATTCCACGTCCTTGTCGTAAAGGCAGTAGGCCTTGAGGAGCTGCGCGATGTTGTGGATCCGCTCGGCCTGGGTGTCGCAGTGCTGCTGGCGCTCGGCCTTTTTTCCGGCCTTCCCGGCGGCGTCAAGCGCGGGGTCGTTTTCTATGTCCGCAAACTCGGTGAGGAGGTCGGGCAGGACAAAGGCGTTCGGGTCGTCAGGGTTCAGGTAGTCGCGCCCCTGCTCGGTGAGATCGGCATCGTGCTGGCGCTCCTCGATCGTGAAGAACAGCTCCTCCTTGAGCTCGACGAGCGCGGCCTTGCCGTCGGTGTCCTTGTAAAATTCCAGCTCCGCCTTGTCCATCGCCTTGCGCATGTCGGGATCTTCCATCATGCGCAGGAGTGCCTTGTTGCGCGGCTGGCCGAGCTTGAGCTTGAAGAGGGTGCGTCCGACCACCTCGCGTTTTCCCGCCTCGAGAAGCTCCTTCGCCTCGCTGGCAAGCCGGTTGCAGAGCATCGTCTGCTTGCGCACGAGCTGCTCGATGAGCGGCTTGAACCGGTCGAACTGGTGGGTCGAGACCGTCGCCGGGCCGCTGATGATCAGCGGCGTGCGCGCCTCATCAATGAGGATCGAGTCCACCTCGTCCACGATCGCAAAATAGTGCCCGCGCTGGACCTGCTGCTCACGGCTTGTGGCCATCCCGTTGTCGCGCAGGTAGTCGAACCCAAACTCGCTGTTCGTGCCGTAGGTGATGTCGCACTGGTATTGCGCGCGGCGGTATTCCGGCGGCTGGTCGTTTTGGATCACGCCGACCGTGAGCCCGAGAAACGAGTAGAGCTGGCCCATCCACTCGGCATCGCGCTTGGCAAGGTAATCGTTGACCGTCACCACATGGACCCCGCGGCAGGTGATGGCGTTCAAATAGACCGCGAGCGTCGCAACCAGCGTCTTGCCCTCGCCGGTCGCCATCTCCGCAATCCGGCCGCGGTGCAGGATGATCCCGCCGATCAACTGCACGTCGAAATGCACCATGTTCCATGCCAGCGGCTGGTCGCAGACGGTGATCTCGCGTCCGACCAGCCTCCGTGCCGCATTTTTCACCACCGCAAACACCTCGGGCAAAATCAGCTCGAGCTCGGCCGCCAATGCGTCGCTTTCCGGGATCTTCGAGAGCCGGTCCTTCCACTCAAGCGTCTTCGCGCGGAGTGCCTCGTCCGGGAGCCCCTCGAGGCCGGCCTCAAACTCGTTGATTTTGCGGACGACCGAATGCAGGCGGCGGACTTCCCGCTGATTTTTTGAGCCGATGATTTTCTTGATGATCCAGTTGAACATGATGTGCTGACGAATAGTTCATGAAAGGCGGATTCCTGGAAAAGTAAAACGGGAAAAATTTGCGTCCGTCAGGAAGCGTCGGAATTTCCCCACCGTCCGCCCGCTCAAACCGCGCAGTTTTTCTGCATGGGGCTCAAAGCTGCGCGTCGGAAAAATCCGCGGCGTCCCGGATGATCGCGATCCCGTTTGACGTGCCGATGCGCGCCGCGCCTGCTCGGATCATCGCGACGGCGGCCGCCGCGTCCCGGATCCCGCCCGAGGCCTTCACGAGGCAGCGTCCGCCGACCGAGTTCGCCATCAGGCGGACATCGCCAACCGTTGCGCCCCCTCCGCTGAATCCAGTGGAAGTCTTGACGAACCCGGCTCCCGCATCGAGCGCAAGCTGGCAGGCGGCGCGCTTTTCCCAGTCGTCGAGCAGGCTGGTCTCGATGATCGCCTTCACCGTGGCGCCGTCGGCCGCGCGCACGACCCCTCGCAAATCATCCAGCACCCCGGCGAGGTCGCCGGATTTCAGGCGTCCGACGGCGATCACCGTGTCAATCTCCGAGGCACCGAGCCCGACCGCGCGCCCGGTCTCAAACGCCTTCGCTCGGGCCTCCATCGCGCCGAGCGGAAACCCGGTCACCGCCGCGACGGCGACACCCGACCCGCGCAGCCGTTCGGCCGCCCCGGCGACCCACGAACTGTTCACGCAGACGCTGAAAAACCCGAACTCCCGCGCCTCGTCGCAGAGCTGCGCAATATCCGCCTCCGTGGCGTCCGGCTTCAGAAGCGTGTGGTCAATGAATCGCGCGATATCCATGCAGGCAATGGGCCAAATTTCCATCCTTGCCAGCCATTCGCCAAGTGTTATCTTCGCTGGTCCAACAAACGGCGCGTTCGTCTAGGGGTTAGGACACAGCCCTCTCAAGGCTGGTGCACGGGTTCAAATCCCGTACGCGCTGCCACTCTAGCAATGCCAGTATATGCAGGTCGTTGGTTATGATGTTCGGATTGAGTGGTGTGGGAAAAATGATGAGGCGAGGAAAACGGATGAGCCACTTCGGAGAGAAAATGAGCGTCCACACGGGCGGGACGCCCGTCCCGCGTGAGACGGTCTCGTTCACTTCATTTCCTGTGGCGGCAGGATTTTTAGCGATGCATCGTCCATGAACGCCTTCGTCCTTGGCGCGGGGCTTGGCACCCGCCTCCGACCGCTCACGGAATTGCGTCCGAAACCGCTGGTCCCGATTCATGGAAAACCGCTGATCACCTTTGCCTTCGATCACCTGATTGCGAACGCGATCTCGTCGTTTGTCGTGAATTCTCACCATCGTCCGGAGGCTTACGAGGAGCACCTCCCCGGCGGATCCTACCGCGACCGCCCGCTCGTGTTTCGGCATGAGCCTGTACTCCTCGACACCGGTGGTGGCATCAAAAATGTCGAGGATCTTCTCGGGTCCGAGCCGTTCGTGGTTTACAATGGCGACGTGCTCGCGGACTTCCCCCTGAGCCCGATCATTGACCGCCACCTCGAGTCCGGTTTCCCCGCCACCCTCGTCCTCCGACCGTCCGGCGGACCGCTGCACATCCAGTGCCGGGACGGACGGGTCACCGACATCCGGAACACGCTCGGGAATTCCGGCGATCCCTCGTTCCTCTTCACCGGAATCACCATCCTTTCGCCGGAAATCTTCCGCCATATCCCGGCGGGGAAAATCGTTTCGATCATCCCGGTTTACCTTTCGCTTCTGCGCGCGGGGATTCCTGTCGGCGGCGCGGTGGTTGAGCGCGGGCTCTGGTGCGACCTCGGATTCCGCGACTCCTACCTCGATGCGCATGCGCTCCTGCGAGCGGGCGGGCACCAGCTTTCGTATCTGCCGTCTGAATGGCCGCAGTCCGACCATGCGTCCCCGGCCGTGGCGGCATCAGCCCGGCTCGCGGGTGCGTGCGCGGTCGGACGCGGTGCCGTTGTCGGAGAAGGCGCGGAGCTCGAAGACTGCGTCCTCTGGGAAAATGCGACCGTCCTCCCCGGCTCGCGTCTGACGCGTTGCGTCGTCCGCGACGGCATGACCGCTGCCGGCACCGCCTGCTCTGCGGATTTTTGAAACGCCGGAAACCAGAGAGCCTGTGGTGTCGCTCGGTCAAACCGGGAGAGCATCACGCCAGTGTGCGGGCCATGGCGGCGAGGCGGGCGGGGGTGGTCCTGCAGTAGCCGTCGCCGATGGCGATCCCGGTCGCTCGCAGCCGCAGCGCGGCGGCAGGCAGCCATCTCCTCAGGCGTTGCGTCGTAGCAGACCCCATCGGACGTCTGCTTCGGCGCGACGGCATTGGGCGGCAGGATCGCGGTCGTCCCGCCCGCTTCTTCTGAAAGCGGGCAAGATGCCCGCGCTCCCGGGAAGTTGCACATTTCGCAGATGAGCGCGCCAAGGGGACCGGGAATTTTCCTCTCGTCTTGCCGGAGCCCGCCGGCTTAAGATGCTCGCCATGCAGGAGACGGCAAATCTCTGGGAAGTTTTGTGCCGGGATCTCGAATCCCGGACGAGCCATCCCGACCGCGACCGGCACCGCCTTGCAGCCGAACAGTTTCGCGAGGCCGCGCTTCAGGTGTTTCGCGAGGAGAGCCCTCGCCTCTGCGACGCGCTGGAGATTGCGGGCGATGTCTGCCAGGCCTCGGGATTTTTGCCCGAGGCGATCAGGGATTTTCGTGACTCGCTCGCTCGCAACCTTGCCGTTGGCGCGATTTCTTCTGCCGCGCGCGTCGCCGCAAAGCTTGCCCTCCTCCTCGACCGTGCAGGCGATGAGAAGGACGCGATCCGCCAATATTCGAAGGCGCTCGAGCTTTACGCCGCCGCCCACGACCATTCCCAGGACTCGCTGCTCGCCAGCAACCTCGCCGGCCTCGAAAAGCATTCGGGAGATTTCGCGGCCTGCGAGCACCACTACAAGCAGGCACTCGACACCGCCGTGCGGCTCCACGGGGATGTCCACCCGGAGGTCGCGCTCGTCTGCAACAACCTCGGGGTCGCCTACACCGAATCCGGCGACTGGGTGAACGCAGAAAATCAGCACATGCGCGCGCTCGGAATCCGCGAGCAGGTTTACGGGGCGATGCATCCCGAGGTCGCCCAGTCGCTCGCCAACCTCGCCGTCGTTTACCATGCGGCCGGAAATACCGACAAGGCTCGCGGGTATTACAACGCCGCCATGAAAACTTATCTCGCGTTCAAAAAATCCGACGCCCCCGAACTCGAAACCCTGCGCGCAAACCTCGAAAAGCTGGAAGGGAGTGCGCCGTGAGCCCGAAAATCCTCGACTCGGACGCCGCGCGCGCCGAGCGCGATCGGCTCGTTGTCGGCGGCCTAGACCTCGTCTTCACAAACGGCTGCTTCGATATCCTCCACCGCGGGCACGCGGAATACCTCGCGTTTGCACGCGCCCAGGGCGACGCGCTCTGCGTCGGCCTCAACAGCGACTCCTCGGTCCGCCGGAACAAGGGCCCGACCCGGCCGGTCAACGGACAGGACGACCGCGCGTTCGTCGTCGGCTCGCTCCGCGCGGTCGATTTTGTTGTCATTTTTGACGAGGACGAGCCGAAGGATCTCATCGCAAAAATCCTCCCTCGGGTGCTGGTCAAGGGGAAGGACTGGGCGCACTATGTGAGCGGCCGCGAGGTCGTCGAGGCCAACGGCGGGCGCGTCGTCCTCGCCGACATGGTCGAGGGACGCTCAACGACAGGCACCATCGAGCGACTCCTCCAGCACATGCAGGCGGTCGGGACTGTCAACCGGGAAATCCGGTAACGCATCGGTTTTCACCGCTCCGACATTAGCCTGCGCCGCCGGTCATGCCAAGCGCATCATGCGCCCCCACCCACCCGGCCAGCCGTCGCCGTTCGCGCCATCCGATCATGGTCACAAAAACAGGGCAGCAAAAACCATCCGGGCTTCAGGAACCGCCCCAATCATTAGCCGCACGAAGAAATAAGAAAAAA
>DYRS01000136.1:4233-5774 GCA_020718585.1 Chthoniobacter flavus | reverse complement strand
TGGTGGGGTTTACTGGCTCTCATGGCGGAGGAGGAAGAGGGGGGCGCGGTGGGTTCGATTGTCGAGAGCGAGGGTGAGTCCGCCGTCGGGCTGGGACTGCACCATCGTCGGTGCGGGTGCGATGGGACGTCCGAGGGCATCGAGCGGGGTGATGGTCCACTTGCCGGGCATCGCAGGTTGGAGGGAGAACGTGGCGGAGACCGGGCCCATGAGGATCGGAGCCTTGCCGGGGTCGGCAATTTTCCAGACGGTGGGGTAGATCCCGCGGGGTTCGGTGCTGTGCTCGACGACAGTGCCGGAGTTGTTGCACGGGCCGACGAGGCCGATGAGGATCGCGCGGGATTTGGAGAGCGGAAGCCCGTCGAGCGTCGTCATGTAGGCGGTTCCAGCACCGGTGATTTTTTCGATGCGCACGGCGTCGGATTTGACGGATTGTCCGCCGAGCGTGCCGGCGAGGGCGAGCGTGCGCGGGGTCCGGATTTCCATGAGTTCGTCCGCCGGCCGGATAGTGAGCTGACCGGTGAGCGAGGTGACGGACCGGTCGGCGCGCGATTTTTCCAATGCCGCCTCATCGCGCCAGTCCGGGAGGTCGGTGCCCGCCTCGACGCCTCCGGCAAACGGCATCCACGAAGGGTAGCGGTCGCCAAGCGGGTTGGTGAGGGAGGGGACAGCCGGCAGCTTGGTGGCGATCTCCGACGGCAGCAGGAGCTGTCGGCGAACGACCGGCGGTGCGGGGTCGAGATCGCCGCGGAGGAAGAGGTGGCGGCCGAGCGGGAGGATCGCGAGGAACGCCGGATTTTGCAGCGCCGGGCCGGGGACCGAGCCGGATTCCTCAAGCGCCTCCGGAAAACCTGTCGAATAAAGCTTGCGATGGAGGATCCCGTTCCACCCTTGGAGCGAGGCGACCGCCATCGTGCGGAGAACGCGCAGAAAATCGCGGTCGCCCGGCCACATGCCGGTCGAGTCCCAGACGAGAAATGGTTTTCCGGCGATCCGGTAATACGGGGTCAGGAAATCGGCGAGGCCGGGCTCGGAGAACGCGGAGACATTCAGGAACGGAGATTTTGTATTTTCCTGCCTCACGCTTGGCCGCAGCAATTCGACGCGTTCTTCGACGGCGTCGAGCGAGCCTGAGAGCCCGGCCTGGATGTCGCGGAGCCATGACGGCGAGATCCATGCGGTCGTGCTCCAGAGGGCGGGCGGCAGGGAGCCGGCGGCAAATGCCTTTTGGGCGAGGAACCACTCGCGCTGGACCTCGACGAGAAACTCGATCTGCTCGGCGATTCGTCTGCGGAACCGGGGGGATGCGGCAAGAATGTTGGATAAGCTGAGGATCTCGACCTTCGAGCGGGACAGGTTGTCGTCAGGAAAGAGCGGCGTGGCCTGCCCCGTGACCTGCCACGCTTTTTCCAGCCCGGCCTGATCTCCGTGGCGGCTGCGGAGCCATGCGGCCCAGCGGTTCATGAGCATCCGCCGGTGCGGGCGCGTCATCTCCTCGATGTGGTAGCTCAGGAGGCCGCTGTCGTAGAGGATCGAAGACG
>DYRS01000136.1:2252-4133 GCA_020718585.1 Chthoniobacter flavus | reverse complement strand
TCCTCGCGCCCGCTCTCGTAGCGCACGATGAGGCGGGCGAGCTCGACCGGACCGTCCTCCCACGCATGCGCGCTCAGGAGAAAAAGCCCGCGGCCTTTCAGCCCGGCGGCCGGGATCACAAACTCCGTCGGCGCGGTCGGCCAGGCATTCCCCTTGGGCGCGATGATGGCAGGCGTATCGGCAGAAATGTCGAACGGGATGCCCGCAAATTCGAAGTGCCCGGACGGAAAGGCGTCGAGTGAATTCTCCGGCCCCTCATCGGTCCATCCCCCGATGCCGTCGCCCGAGATCTCGTCGTCGAGGGCGATGTTGGCGATGCCCTTGAACGAGAGCGGAGCGTCGCCCGGGCCTGCGAAGACTGCGACCGGGAGCCCGATGCAGAGCGCGGCGATATGAGGGAGAATTTTCATCTTGCGAGGATTGGGATTCGTTTGGTGAACGATGCGGCCGAGTCGGCGAGGTTGGCACCGCCCGCGTTCATGCGCGCGGCGGATTTTGTGTCAAGGAGCCAGATCGTGATCTCAAAGGCCGTGAGGGTGGCACCGGGATACGTGCCGTCGTTGGTGCCGTCGTTGGCTGAGATCACCCCGTCCGGTCCATAGGCAAATTCCTTCGCTGGATTGCTGCGAAGCGGGACGACAGCACCGACAGGAAGAAACTCGGCAACGACCCGGAATCCGACGACATTGTCGGCGAGGATGTCTACCTTGCGGATCGTCGTAAAGCCGAGGACGCCCGGCTTCCAAAAATCGGTGCGGAGGTTGCCGACGCCCATATTTTCGAAGGTGTCGCGCGGGTTGACCGACGTGCGCAGAAGCGCGAATTGCTTGCGCGAGCCATTGTCGACCATGGGGTCGAGGTAGCCGAGCGAGTAGCTGACCGCGATCGGCCCGGAAATCTTTGGGGCGGTGGGATCTGGTGGATCTATAGCGGGATCTGTGTGCGGCTGCGCGGGCTGGGTGTAGCACATCAGCCATGAGCCCTTCATCACGTGGCCATGGTCGTCGGTGGTTTGGGCCGAATCGGAAGGCTCGATCCGCAGCCACTCGGATCCGTCATCCGCAAGGCAGACCGACTGGAGGTCGCGTCCGAGCCAGTCGAAGGCAAGGCGGGCCTGGAGGTTGGCCGACATCTTGTCATTCGCGAACCCCCACTGGCTCAGGCTGCTCGAGACGACCTGGCTGGCCAGAACGAGAAACAGCGCCATCACCGCCGTCGCGACAAGAAGCTCCAGGATGGTGAACCCCCGGCGGTTGAGGTGGGACGGATTCATTTTGTCGGCACGAGCACCCGGTGGAAGCTCCATGACATCGCGGGCGTTTCGTTGTCCTGTCCGGGTGCCAGCAGATCCACGACGACGCGCACGGGAAACGAGACGTTGGTCGCGCCGAAGGGGAATTCCGCCGAGGCGGATTCCTGCGCACGAAAAATCCGTGCGCGGATCACCCGTCCGCCCGCCACTTGGGACGCTGGAGGAGGCGTGTTGGTGGAAAATGCGAGCAATGCATTTGTCGAGAAGGCATTGGTCGCGCTGAGCGAGTTGCTCGCGAACGCGTAAAATGTCGGCCTCCCGGAGGGGTTGGTTCCGGACGGCAAATTCGTCAGGTCGGCCCGGGTCAGCGCATCGAGCTTCGCGGCGACCATGCTCCCCGCCGACACAAGCACATCCCGGTCGGCGAGCTTTTTCACCCCGCCGATTGACGAGCCGAAAAGCCCGAGGATCGCGACCATCGCAAACGAGAAGATCCCGATCGCCAGCACGACCTCGACGAGCGAAAACCCGCGCGCCTGAGCAGGGATCCCGGAGCCGCCTAAAGGCGGAACTACGAACGGGGCGACAGTGCGGCTGTTTGTAGTTCCGCATTCATGCGGTGCTTCTTC
>DYRS01000136.1:0-2152 GCA_020718585.1 Chthoniobacter flavus | reverse complement strand
TGTTTGTAGTTCCGCATTCATGCGGTGCTTCTTCTGCTATGCCCCACAGCCCGGAGTCGCCTGAAGGCGGAACTACGAGCGGGGGACGCAGGTTTTGTGTTCGGATTTCCGCTTTCGTGCGGTCCCGGCTGGCGTGGCACGCGGAGGTCATAGCGCGTCGTAGGCCTCCCGGATGTGGTCGGGATTGAGAAACGCGCTCGCCTGGCCGGCGCGGCGCACCATCACCCCGCGAATCATGTCGGGGTTTTTTCGAATCCAGCCGGTTCCATCGTGACGCACACTTCCCACGACAAGGATGGCCCCCGCGTTGGCCTCGCAGGTTCCCGACGGGTCAAATTCGAGGAAATACCAATCGGTGGAAACCAGCGAGTCTGCGCCGATCAGCGCGCTTTTCAAAAGCGTCTGCGGGGCAGCGGACGTCTTTCCATCCTGGGTGGATGCCGGGGTTGCGCCATCCGCCACCAGCAATGCGGTCCCGTCGGGCAGCTTGACCGGAACCCCAACCACCTCCCATTTCGTCGGATCGGTTTGAGACTTCACCGCAAGGGCGAGCCGGCGGCGCCCGTTTTCCTGATTGGTTCCGGCATCCACCAGCAGTCGGCAGGCGGCGTTTTTTGCAAGCGCCGTGTTGCGGGCGGCCTGGACCTGTGAGATGAGCACCTCTTGAGCATTTCTGAGTTTGGAGCCGTCCCGGCCCTGCAACCCGCTCGCAGTCAACCCAGCCAGCAGGGCGATTACCGCCACGACCACCAGAAGCTCCAGCAAGGAGAACCCACTGGGTGACCGATGAAAATAGAGCGAATTCATGGGGGAGGGAGGCGAGTAAATCCTCCCACAAGCAGCGTCAAAAGAAAGCCCCCGTTCCATGGGCCCTGTCCCACAATTTCCAACACTTGCGAGAAAACGTCTTTCGTCGGTCATTGCTCGCTCATATTGTCAGCTGATGGCCAGCAATATCCCTCTCCCAAACTACAGGTCCATTGCGAAGGAATCCGGCGTTGGAAAAACCACGGTTGGCCGCGTGCTGCAAAATTCCGGCTATGTCTCCGATGAAGTGCGCCGCAGGGTTCTTGAGGCTGCCGGGCGACTCGGATATCGTCCTGACCCCGCGCTGGGGGCGCTGGCCCGCCGTCGCTGGCCTGGAGGTGCCCGCCCAAAGACCGCGACAATCGCCTACATCCATCATGGAGTCTCGACAGACGCCATCAAAGCACCTCCGGAGTTCCAAGGGGTTCGGCAGCGCGCACAGGAATTGGGCTACGCTGTGGATACCTTTTCGTTAAAGGAATACTCCTCCTTCCCCGCTCTGAACCGGATCCTCCACGCCAGAGGGATCCAAGGGGTTCTCGTGCAGGCCTTCCGGGACACCATCCACATCGACCTGAAATGGCAGCGATTTTTCACGGTCTTTATCGGCCCGGAGAACGATCTTGCACGCGTGCATAATGTGCAGGCCGACTTTCGTTCCGCTCTGCATCAAGCCGTCAAGGCCTGCCGGGACCGCGGATACCGTAAAATTGGGCTGGCTTTAATGAACCATGCCGCAAGCGGGACAAATATCCCTTTCCACGCTCAGGCACTTTATGAACGTTTGGGATTGGAGCGGGATTGCGGACCGCAACCGCAAATCCTCACCTACGAACCATCTGAAGATTTTGCCCCGCAGTTTTACCGATGGTTTCGTGAATCACGACCCGACGTCGTTGTATCAACAAATATCCAGCCTTACTACTGGCTGACATCGGCCCACCACTACGACGGCAGGCAGCGGGACCGGAAAATCCCGGGCGATGTCGCCTTCGTCTGCACCCGCAACAGCCCTGATGTCCACAGTATCGCACATGTTGACTTGCGCGAACAAGAGCAGGGCAGACAGGCTGTTGATCTTGTCCACCAACAACTCCAACATGGAGCCATCGGCAAACCAATGATCCCTCTCCGCCTCCTAATTCCCCCCACGTTTATTGACGGCCAAAGCCTCCCGGCACGGAAGATATGAAATATCATCCGCCCGACCCGGAGATCGCATCGGATCAATCCTGGATCAGGCAGACTGCCTCCGGGTAATGGAGCCCGAAGACCGAAGTTGGAAAGGGCATCGTTTGGCCTCAGAGCACGCAGTGTGCGAGGCCGCCGCCAAGATTATTAAGTA
>DYRS01000135.1 GCA_020718585.1 Chthoniobacter flavus | reverse complement strand
GCAAATCCGGCAGACTTCCTGCTGGCGCATTTCGTTCAGGACAACCTGACCGGTGCCAGAGGGGGACCCTACGCCCACATTTCACTGATCGGTGCCTACGACAGCGCAGCACGGCGCGTTCTGTGACTTTGCGCAGCGGCAAGATGGCTTTCGGCGAGGCCGAAATAAGAGGCTTTTTAGAGCAGTTGGAGAAAAACCCTGATTTTCGGGAAGTTTCTGACGGCTTTGGCCTCTGCGGATTATGCGGTGGATCACTGTGGGAGTCCAATTTCCCCGGTGCGATTCAGCGTCCGCCGGGTGCGCCGACTGCGGTCGCGGCGGCGAGGGCGAGCGCGATCTGGCTGACGCCGAACGGTCCGCTGGATTCGACGAGCAGGCCGTCGGCGAACCGTTTTTCCGAGAGGATGATCGGCGGGAGGTGCCTTGTGATCGTCTCGGTCTGCGGGAGCTTTGCGGTGTCGATCGTCTGTGAGACCCCGGGCATGAGCTGCGCCCCAAAGAGGATGACCGGGCGCAGGGCATTGTAGGCGCGCTCGAAAAGCGAGCGGGTATCAACGAACGCGAAGAGGTCGTCGGATGAGCGGTAGAGCGGGAGGGCAGGCGCGAACGACGCCTGGGATTCGAGCGTCGGCCCCGCAGCGCCCGCCGCCCGCGCGACGACCGCCGGATCAATCCCCGCGATCAAAAAATCTCCCGCGAGAGCGAGGGTTGGCGACGCGAACGGGTTTGAGACCGAAGGGATGCTGAAAAGCCTGACCCCGTCGCGCTCGGTGACAAGCGCCTCGGGAAAAAAGGCGATCAGTTTCGCGAGCGCGTCCGCCGCACCAGCCGGATCGCGGATTTCAATCGCGACGAGCCCCGAGGGGGTCGTCTGGCCGTTCTGCCAGTCGGCGATGATCGCGCCTTCCGGCCCGAACGACTCGGCCGCCGACTCGGCCAGCTCGGCGACGGCATCCCCGCCGCCGGGGAGCGCGCTCCGAAGAAGCGGGGCGAGCACGGCGAAGCGCGTGAGGAAATTTACATAGAGCACGCTGTCGGGCGAGGTGAACCGGATCGCCTTGCGGGCCACAACCCCGGCGGGCGCGCTTCCCGGCCGGAGCAGGAAGATCGAGTCGCGCTGGGCCGGGCCGTCGAGCTTCCACGCGCCCGCGACCGCCTCGGTTGCCCGCAGCTCGCGGACCTGCTCGGGGATCGCCTCTGCCCCCAGCGAGGCTCCGGCCTCAAGCAGGGCGTCAACAATCTTCGGCGGACGCAGGAAAAACGTGACGTCCGGTGCCGGCAGCGTGTGCCCGGTCGCGCTCCGGTAATCCGGGGAATCCGCCAGAACCGGTCCCGACGCCCGGCCGGCCACCCGGTCGAGCAGCACCCGAAGCACGGACGGGTCGGTCGAGAGAAATCCCCACCTCCCGCAGGTCGCCGAGCCAAGGACGAAGCTGCCGTGCGAGGTGGATACGATTTCGTCGCCCTCATGGGATTCGCGCGACTCCGGGCCGGGGGGAAGTTCCTTGCGTAGCCGCGCGACAGCCGCGTCAAAATCGGCCTTCCCGCCCCAATACTGGAAGCCGACAACGATATCCGCCCGGCCTGCCGCAACCCCGGTCGCCGCAACAAAAATCTGCCCCGGCTTCAGACCGGCCAGGATCCCGCCGGCCTCGCCCGCGCCCGGGTCGGCCTGCAGCCGGGCAAGCGGTTTTTCGAGGAACGCCTTGACCTCCGGCTCGCGCGCGATCCGTGCGAGCGCGGTCCCCTGCCAGCGGAGCGCCGACCGCGGGATGTCGTTGAGCGACGCGTAGAAAACCGTTCCGGCGGGCAGCATCGCGGCCCCGTTCGACGGGCCTGCCACATACCGCAACACGACCACCGCTGCGGCAATCAACACCGCCAGCACCGCCACCGCCACAAGAAGTTTTTTGAGCATCCCGCAAGTCTCTAAGGCAAATCGTTTGACGCCGCAAGCGCGCGGGTTATTGTTGCCGAACTATGGACACATCAAAAATTCAAGAATATCTCAAGCCCGCGTGCTCATGCTACAACAAGGAAAGCCTCCGGATCGTTTCCGACGTGTGCCTCTACCTTGGGTTCCTCTCGATCATCGCTTCGGTCGTCACATGGTTCACCGCCTCCCGCGAGAACCGCGCCTGCGGCGAGCGCTTCGGGATCTTCATCGGCCTCTGGGTCCCGAGCTTCTTCATCCTCTCGAACCGCCTCTCCCGGAAAGCCGACGAGCTCCCCGACGTCGTCGAGGACGAGGAATAATCGCGGAAAAAGTTGATTTTCTCCGCGAATTCCTGCATTCCCGTGGGATGCGCAAATTTCCGCTTTTCATCGCTCTCGTCGTTCCGCTCGCATTCGGGCTTTCCGGCTGCAACAAAAAGAAATCCGATCTTTACGCGGGAGTTGACGGGGATTTCGTGACGGGAACTCCGCTGGGCGAGCGAGCCGAGGGTTCGAACTTTTTTGGCACCGGGGTCGAGCGCGGGCAATTCCCTGCGGTCTATTTCGGATACGACAGCTTCGAGGTCGCATCTGCGGAGGAGTCGAAAATCAGCCAGGTCGCATCCGCAGTGAAATCGTCGTCCAAGAACCTCATCGTCGCGGGGTTCACCGACGACCGCGGCACGCAGGAATACAATCGGGGGCTCGGCGAGCGCCGGGCGCTGGCCGTCCGCCAGGCACTGATCGCCGCCGGAGTTCCGGCCGGGCGGATCCAGACGGTGAGCTTCGGGAGCGAGATGCCGGCCGACTCGGGCGACGGCGAATCCGCCTGGGCGCTAAACCGGCGCGCCGAATTCGGCGTGACAAAATAACGCCCCGTGCGCGTCCCGCTGCTCGATTTGCCCCGCCAGCACGCGCTGGTTCGCGACGACGTTGCCGCGCGGATCGCCCGGCTGTTCGAATCCCAGCAGTTCATCATGGGCCCGGCTGTCGAGGAGTTCGAATCCGCGTTTCGTGACTTTGTCGGCTGCGGCTATGCGGTCGGGATGTCATCCGGCACCGACGCCCAACTCGCGATCCTCATGGCGATGCGGATCGGACCGGGCGACGCGGTGCTCACATCGCCCTACACGTTTTTTGCGACGGCCGGCTGCATCCACCGCTGCGGGGCGGAACCAGTCTTTGCGGATGTCACCGGAGACTCGCTGAACCTCGACCCGGAAAAGTTGCGGGAGTTCCTCGAGTCGCGCTGCACGGCCGGGCCGGACGGATCGCTTCTCACCCCGCGAGGGAACCGCCTGCGCGCGATCCTGCCGGTCCACCTTTTCGGAATGTGCTGCCCGATGGATGAAATCCTCGCTCTGGCCGAGCGGTTCGGGCTCGCGGTGATCGAGGACGCCGCGCAGGCGGCCGGAGCAGAATACCCCGGCGCAGGAGGCACAATAAATGCCGGAGCGATCGCCGAATCCGCCTACTTTAGTTTTTTCCCGACGAAAAACCTCGGGGGCGCGGGCGACGGGGGGATCGCCGTCTGCCGCGATCCTGAATTTGCGGAGCGGCTCCGGCTGATGCGCAACCACGGGATGGGCCAGCAGTATTTCCATCGCGAGGTCGGTGGCAACTTCCGCCTCGACGCGCTCCAGGCGGCGGTCGTCCACGCCAAGCTACCCCACCTTGCCGGCTGGAATGCCGCCCGCCGCCGGAACGCTGCGCACTACGCGCGGGCTTTCGCCGCGCGCGGGCTCGACGGGTTTGTGCGCACGCCGCCGGCACCGCTGCCCGGCTTTGAGAACAGCCACATCTACCACCAGTATGCGGTCCGCGCCCGCGACCGCGACGCGCTGATGGCGCACCTGCGGGCCGCCGACATCGGCTGCGCGATCTACTACCCGGTCCCGCTGCACCTTCAGGAGTGCTTCGCATACCTCGGACACCGGGCGGGCGATTTTCCCGTCGCCGAGGCCGCCGCACGGGAATCGCTCGCGCTCCCGATCTTCCCGGAACTCCGCCCGGAGGAAATCGAGGCGGTCGCCGACGCGATCAGCGCGTTTTACAAGCAGCCGCGCTGACCAGCTTCAGCGGACGCTCCCGGTGCTCAGGGCAGCGGGAACCGCGAAGTGAAGGCGGTGACTTTTTTCCGCAGGGCGGCGAGCGCAGGCTCGTCGTTACGGGATTCCAGCGCGGCATGGATGAAGTCTGCAACCTGCATCATGTCCTCCTCGGCAAGCCCGCGAGTTGTCATCGCAGGGGTGCCGATCCTGATGCCGCCGGTCTTGGTGATCGGCTCGGTGTCGAACGGGATCGCGTTCTTGTTGACCGTGATCGCCGCCTTGTCGAGCGTCGTCTGGGCCTCGGCCCCGTTGAGCCCGTGCGCGCGCAGGTCCACAAGCATGACATGGTTGTCTGTCCCGCCGGAGACGATCCGGTAGCCGAGCATTGCCAACCGCGCGGCGAGCGCCTTCGCGTTGCTGGCAACCTGCTTCGAGTAGCCTTTGAAATCCGGTCGCAGCGCCTCGTGGAAGCAGACGGCCTTCGCGGCGATGACGTGCATGAGCGGCCCCCCCTGCACGCCGGGGAACGTCTGCGAATCAACCTTCTTCGCGAACTCCGCCCGGCAGAGGATGAGCCCGGCGCGCGGCCCGCGCAGGCTCTTGTGCGTGGTGCTCGTCACAAAATGCGCGTGTGGCACCGGCGACGGATGCACCCCTCCCGCCACGAGCCCTGCGATGTGAGCCATATCCACAAAGAGATACGCGCCAACCGAGTCCGCGATTGCGCGCATCCGCGCGAAGTCAATGACGCGCGGGTAGGCGGAGGCTCCCGCCGTGATCATCTTCGGCCGCACCTCCGCCGCCTGCCGCTCGAGCGCATCGTAGTCAATCGTCTCAGTCTCCCTGCTGACCCCGTAGTGATGCACCTCGTAAAGCTTGCCGGAAAAATTCGCCTTGTGCCCGTGCGTGAGGTGGCCGCCGTGCGCGAGGTCCATCGTGAGGATCCGGTCGCCCGGCTGGAGGACGCTGAAATAGACCGCCATGTTCGCCTGGCTCCCGCTGTGCGGCTGGACGTTCGCGTGCTCGGCGCCGAAGAGCGCTTTCGCACGGTCGAGCGCAAGCGTCTCGACGGCGTCAACAAACTCGCACCCGCCATACCACCTGCGGCCGGGATACCCCTCCGCGTATTTGTTCGTAAGGCACGAGCCCTGGGCTTCCATAACGGCTCGGCTCGTGAAGTTTTCCGAGGCGATGAGCTCGATGTGCTCGAACTGGCGCTCGCGCTCGCGCGCGATCGCCCGCGCGATTTCCGGGTCCGTGGTTTCGAGTGAGAGCGGTTCTGGTGATGATGTGGTTGTCATGGAGTTGATCTTCTTGAGCAGGCCCGGCATCGCGCGCGCAATCGTGTTCCTGCATTTTTCATAGACCGCCCGGCCCTGGCCGATCGGGTCCGGCACATCCGGACCACCCGGCTCGCCGGCCAGCAGGAGAAACGTTTTATCCGCCGCCTCGGGAAAAAAAAGCCCGATGATCCGTGCGTGTTCGCGGGTCATCACGAAGACGTGGGTCGCGCGGCCGATGACCTCCTCAGTGAGCGGCTGGCTGCGCTGCCGCGAAATATCAATCCCTTCCGGCGCCATCGCGCGCACCGCTTCGGTGCTCGGCGGCTGGCCGGCCGTCGCGCCGATCCCGGCGGACTCTGTGCGGATCGCCTTCAGCCCGGACGTCAGCTTCCGGAACAGCCCCTCGGCCATCGGGCTCCGGCAGATGTTGCCGGTGCAGACAAACAGGACATGTCGGCGAGAAGAACTCATGCGCGCATCACGATAAATAAGCCGCGCCCCAAGTCAACCGTCGGCTCGATTTCCCC
>DYRS01000134.1:4492-5799 GCA_020718585.1 Chthoniobacter flavus | reverse complement strand
CGTCGCCGACAAATTCGGAAAAACTCCTTGCAAGCCGGTGGAAGCAATGTTCTGATACCTCACCTTTCCGCCGGTTTGGCGGATGTTTTTTTAGAAATATGGCGAAAGAAATTGTTGGTAAGATCAAGTTGCAGATTCCTGCCGGGCAGGCGAACCCGGCTCCTCCGGTCGGTCCCGCGCTCGGACAGCAGGGCGTGAACATCATGGCGTTCTGCAAGGAATTCAACGCAGCAACCCAGAAGCAGGCGGGCGACATCCTTCCTGTTGTCATCACGGTTTTCAAGGACAAGAGCTTCACGTTCATTACGAAGTCCCCGCCCGCCGCGATCCTTCTCAAAAAGGCGGCCGGCCTCGCATCGGGCTCGAAAGAACCGAACAAAACCAAGGTCGGAAAACTGACCAAAAAGCAGGTCATGGACATCGTCAAGATCAAGCAGAAGGACATGAACGCGCGCAGCGAGGAGGCCGCATTCCGCACGCTCTGCGGGACCGCGCGCCAGATGGGCCTCGAAGTCGGCGAATAAGTCGACTTCGTTCAGTCGGCGACTTCGAGAACGAGTGCCCCGGGTTCGACCTTCAGGCTTTTGATGCCCTGAATGGCCGACCCGCCGCCGAGCGCGTCGCCCAGCAGGTTTTCGCCCTTGATCCCGCCCAACCAGTCTTTGGGCAGGCTCAGGCCAAAAATCGTGACGTCTTCGAGCACGGCATACGGCGTGCCCTCGCCGCCGATTGACACCTTGAACCGCCCGCGCATCTTGAAGATCGTGCCCGCCCCGATCGGGAAATCCTCCGGAATCGGGATCGCGAGGCAGGCATTGATGGCGTCTCGTGCGAACTCGATGCGCACTTTGCTCCCGAGGTCGGTGTTCAGGTTCAGCAGTCCGTTGACCTCGCGCTCGGTGAGCTTGAGGGTCTTCGAGCCGGGAACATACGCGCGCGGGTCCACGGGGGCAGCGGATGCGGCGGTGCCGACCGGTGGGACGACGACAGCGGGCTTCCCTGCACGCTTCGATACCTGCTGCGCATCAAGAGAAACCGTCCCCAGCCCGATCTCCTCGATCTTCTTTTCGACCCCCGCCCGTTCCTGCGCGCTCAGCACCACCGGACGGATCGGACGCTGGCTCCACCAAAGCGTGCCCGCCACAGTCCCGACGATCAGCAGAACGAGCAAAACCAGCCCGCCGCAGCCCCAGAGCAGAGGGTTGCGCTTCTTTTCTCGCGGAGGAATCCCGGACGGTGCTTCGTTCATGAAGCGCGCAGTTTACACGCTTCGCACGCCTGTGACAAGGAGTGCTGAATCGCGCGGG
>DYRS01000134.1:0-4392 GCA_020718585.1 Chthoniobacter flavus | reverse complement strand
AAAAATCATGTCCGAAAAATCATGTCTTGCCGATCCCATAGTGCCTTATTAGCATCCCTAATGCACATGCCAACCGCCTTATGAAACCTGTTCATTTCAACAACACAGTCCTCCGCGATGGCCACCAATCGATGGCGGCCACTCGCATGAAAACCAGCCAGATGCTTCCGATTGCGTCGCTTCTGGATTCGATGAGCTTTGCGATGCTCGAGACCTGGGGCGGGGCGACGATCGACACCTCGCTGCGGTTCCTCGGCGAGCAGCCGTTTGACCGCGTGCGCGCGCTGCGCAAAGTGGCTCCAAACACCCCGCAGGGAATGCTCCTGCGCGGCCAGAATATCGTCCAATACAAGTGCTTCCCAGACGATGTGGTCGAGCTGTTCGTCAAATGCACGGCGGATGCCGGGATCGAGGTCTTCAGGATTTTCGATGGGCTCAACGACCCGCGCAATCTGGCTCCCGCGATCGCTGCGGTGAAGAAGACCGGCAAGGTTGCGCGCGGCGAGATCTGCTACACGACAAGCCCGGCGCACACGGTCGAGGCGTTCCTGAAATTCGCGGGCGAGCTCAAGGACATGGGCTGCGACCAGATCGCGATCAAAGACATGTCGGGGGTTATCACCCCGCGCGTCGCGGGCGAGCTCGTCTCGGGGATCACTAAGCTCACCGGCCTCCCGGTTACCCTTCACAGCCACGAGACCGCCGGGCTCGCGGCAGCGTCCTACGTCGCCGCGACCGACGCCGGCGCCTACGCGGTCGAGACTTCGATCTCCCCGTTTGCCAACGGCACATCCCAGCCGGATACCCTCCGTATGCTCGCCCTCCTCGACGGCAACCCGCGCCAGCCGAAATACGACCGCAAAAAACTCGCCGAGCTCCGCGAGTATTTCACCGGCATCTACAAGGAAATGTCCGCATTCACATCCCATGCAAACGAGGTCGTGGACAGCGATACACTCGTCTATCAAGTTCCCGGCGGCATGCTCTCGAACTTCCGTGTCCAGCTCAAAGATCTCAACATGAGCGACCGAATTGACGATGTGCTCGCCGAGATCCCCCACGTCCGGGAATGCCTCGGCTGGGCACCACTCGTCACCCCGATCTCACAGATCGTCGGCACCCAAGCGATGCTCAATGTCAAATTCGGACGCTGGAAAAATTTCTCGCCGGCCGCGATGGACATCGTCCTTGGCAACTACGGCAAGACCCCCGCTCCGGTCGACAAGGACGTCCTCGCGCTCGCGGAAAAAACCTCCGGCAAGAGCCCGATGACCGCCCGCCCTGCCGACTCGCTCAAGCCGAATGTGGACAACCTCCGGAAACAGCTCGCGGAAAAAAATCTTCCGAACACCGACGAGGCGGTCGTTATCTTCGCGATGTTCCCGATGGAGTACGAAAAGCTCATCAAGGATCCCGCGTCGATCAGCGACCCGGTCGCTACAAAAGCCGCCGCTGCCGCCGCTGCCGCCGCACCAGCCCCTGCTGCACCTGCTGCACCGCGCCCACCCGACCGCCACCAGCGCCTCCTCATCAGCATCAACGGCAAAGCCACCGAAGCTCTCGTCGAGGAAGTCCGCTAGTAAGTTTTAAGAAAAACCCACGCGCGGCGCAGCCGCCTGAACATTTCGCATTTCCCATTTTTAAATTTTGCATTTTCCTTATGAACCTTACTCTCGACGAATTCCCAACCGCCACCTACGAAGAATGGAAGAAAGCCGCTGAGGATTCCCTCAAGGGTGCTCCGTTCGACAAGAAGCTGATCACTCCCACCCCCGAGGGGATCAAGCTCCAGCCGATCTACAACCGTCAGGATGTCGAGGAGCTCTCGATCCCGGAATCCTGGCCCGGCCTCGCACCGTTTACGCGCGGGTCGTCCGCAGCCGGGTTCAAGGCAAAGCCTTGGCTGATCGCTCAGGAGCTCCCCTACGGGTGCTCGAAAAAATTCAATGCAGCACTCCAGAGCGATCTCATGCACGGACAGAATGCCGTGGTCGTTCTGCCGGATGTCGCCACCCGCCGCGGGCTCGATCCCGACGAGGCGGCCTGCAGGGAAGTCGCCGCAGGCGGGCTTTCGCTCGCGACGCTCGACGATGCAAAAAAAGCGTTCGCAGGCATTGATTTGAATGCGGCGCCGGTGTTCGTATTCGCGGGAGCCAGCGCGCTTCCGATGGTCGGCCTCCTCAAGGCGGTCTCGGGAGAAAAAGGATTCTCCGGTGCGGTCCTCGCCGACCCGCTCACCGAATGGGCGCGCGACGGAAAACTCGATGTCCCGCTGGACGTCCTTCTCGCGGAACTCGTCTCGGTCTCAAAATGGGCGGTCGGAAAAAATCTCCGCACAGTCGGCATCCAGGCGAACCTCTGGGCGGATGCCGGCGGCACGGCGGTCGAGGAGCTCGCGTTTGGGATCGCCACCGGCGCGGCCTACTTCCGCGCCTTGGCGAACGCGGGGCTGGCGGAGGACGAGATCGCGCCCCGCTTTGCGATGGCACTCTCGCTCGGCTCGAACCTCTTCATGCAGATCGCCAAGCTTCGCGCCGCGCGCCTGCTCTGGGACCGGATCGTCACCGCCTTCGGTGCTCCCTCCGCCCCGCTCTTCATCCACGGCCGCTGCTCGATTTTCAACAAGACCGTGCTCGACCCGCACACGAACATGCTCCGCGCCACGACCGAAGGCTTCGCCGGCGTCGTCGGCGGGGTGGACAGCATGCACATCGCCGCATTCGACGAGCCAATCCGCACGCCGGACGAATTTTCAACCCGCATCGCCCGCAATGTCCATGTCATCCTCGCCGAGGAATGCGGGTTCGCAGAGGTCGCCGACGCGGCCGGCGGCTCGTGGTATGTCGAATCCCTCACCGTCGAGCTCGCGGAAAAAGCATGGGAGCTCTTCCAAGAGGTCGAGAAGCACGGAGGCATGGCGGTCGCCCTCCGCGAGGGCTTCCCGCAATCCGCCGTCGCCGCCAGCGCGAAGGCCCGCCTCGACGCTGTCTCGAAACGCCGCGAATCCATCCTCGGGGTCAACCTGTTCCCAAACCCTTCTGAAACCCCGCTCGAGGGGAACCCGGACGACCTCGCGAAAAAATTCGCCGACCGCTCGGCGTTCGTCGCCTCCGCGCGGAAGGGCGGGGTCGCGCTCGCATCGGCTTCGGTGGATGCCATTGCGGACGCATTCCTTGCCGGTGCCACGATCGGCGAGGTGAGTAAGGCGCTGCCGCGCAAAGGTGCCCACATGCCGGAGATCGCCCGCGTGCGGGTCATCCGCGCCGCCGCCGGATACGAAGCCCTCCGCGCCGCCGCCCACGCGAATCCCCCGCAGGTCTGGCTCGCCAAATTTGGCCCGCCAAAACAATCGAAGGCCCGCGCAGATTTTTCCTCTGGCTTTTTTGCGGCCGGTGGATACGACGTTCTTCAGGAAATCGCCGGAGCCAAGTCGGTCGAGGAAGCGGTCGCCCAGGCCGCCGCCTCAAACGCCCCGGTCGTCGTCGTCTGCTCGACCGATGACACCTACTCGGAAATCATTCCGGCCTTCGTGCCGGCCCTCAAAGCGAAGCTCCCCGGCGTCAATGTCCTCCTAGCAGGCTTCCCCGCCGACCAGATCGACGCCCACAAGGCCTCGGGCGTGGACGACTTTATCCACCTGAAAGTTGACTGCCTCGCATTCCTGACCAACCTCCACAAACAACTCGGCCTCATCAAATAAAGCAACCAGCCCGCAAATTTCCGCCAACGAACGCGAATCTCAAATAAGCCCCGCTTTTCTCATTCGCGCCATTCGCGGGCACTCTCTTCCCACTCTTTTTCACACCATGAAATGCCCTGACTTCACACAAATTCCGTTCAGCTCCGAACCCGCCGCCTGCGCCGCCGACTGGGAATCCGCCTTCCATGCCGAAACCGGAAAATCTCCCGCCCACGCAGTGTGGACGACCAATGAAACGATCCCGGTCAAGCCGACCTACGGACCCGCCGATCTCGCGGACTGCAACCACCTCGGCTACACGGCCGGAGTCGCGCCGTTCCTGCGCGGCCCCTACGCGACGATGTATGTCCAGCGTCCGTGGACGATCCGCCAATACGCCGGGTTCTCGACGGCCGAGGAATCAAACGCGTTCTACAAGCGCAACATCGCCGCCGGCCAGCAGGGGCTCTCGGTCGCATTCGACCTCGCCACCCACCGCGGCTACGACTCCGACCATCCGCGCGTCGTCGGCGACGTCGGCAAAGCGGGGGTCGCGATCGACTCGATCCTCGACATGAAGATCCTCTTCGGAGGCATCCCGCTCGACCGGATCAGCGTCTCGATGACGATGAACGGTGCGGTCCTCCCGGTCCTCGCATTCTACATCGTCACCGCGCTCGAGCAGGGCGCAACGCTCGACCAGCTCGCCGGCA
>DYRS01000327.1 GCA_020718585.1 Chthoniobacter flavus | reverse complement strand
ATTCGGCGATGCCTTCCATGGCGTCTTCGATGCGCATCAGCTGGTTGTACTTGGCGATGCGGTCGGTGCGCGACATCGAGCCGGTCTTGATCTGGCCGGTCTCGCAGGCGACGGTGAGGTCGGCGAGGAAGGTATCCTCGGTCTCGCCGGAGCGGTGCGACACGACCGCGGTGTAGCTGGCTTTTTTGGCCATATTGATGCACTCGATGGTCTCGGTGACCGTGCCGATCTGGTTGAGCTTGATCAGGATCGAGTTGCACGCGCCCATGGCGATGCCCTTCTCGAGCCGCTTGGTGTTGGTGACGAAGAAGTCATCGCCCATGATCTGGATCTTGCCGCCAAGAGCCTTGGTGAACTTGACGTAGCCTTCCCAGTCGTTCTGGTCGAGGCCGTCTTCGATCGACAGGATGGGATACTTGCCGACCCACCTCGTGTAGAGTTCAATCATCTCATCCGAGCTGAACAGCTTGCCGGGGTTGGACTTCCAGAACTTGTAGCCCTTCTTGTCGCCTTCGTCGAACAGCTCGCTGGCGGCGGGGTCGAGCGCGATGCCGATCTGCTCGCCGGGCCTGTAACCAGCTTTCTCGATCGCTTTCATGATGTAGTCCAAGGCATCATCGTTGCCGATATTCGGCGCGAAACCGCCCTCGTCGCCTACCGAGGTATTGTGACCGTCGGCCTTGAGAATGCTCTTGAGGTTATGGAAGATCTCGGCATTCATCCTGACCGCCTCGCGGAATGACTCGGCGCCTACCGGCATGATCATGAACTCCTGGAAGTCGACCTTGTTGTCGGCGTGCTTGCCGCCGTTGATGATGTTGGACATCGGTACGGGCAGGAGCGTCGTGTGGGCGCCGCCGAGGTACTTGTACAGCGGCACGTCGAGGTAATCGGCGGCGGCACGGGCAACGGCCATCGACACGCCGAGCATCGCGTTGGCACCGAGCTTCGCCTTGTTCTCGGTGCCGTCGAGCTCGATCATCGTGCGGTCGATGTCCACCTGCTCGGTGCAGTCGAGGCCGCACACTTCGCCGGCGATGATGTTGTTGACGTTTTCAACCGCCTTGAGGACGCCCTTGCCGAGGTAGCGTTTCTTGTCGCCGTCGCGCAGCTCGACCGCCTCGTATTCACCGGTGCTGGCTCCGCTCGGAACCGCGGCGCGGCCCAGGGTGCCGTCTTCAAGGACGACGTCTACTTCTATCGTGGGGTTTCCGCGGGAATCGAGTATCTCGCGCGCCTCTACGTA
>DYRS01000133.1 GCA_020718585.1 Chthoniobacter flavus | reverse complement strand
TGGCTCCTGAGGTAGGACTCGAACCTACGACCAATCGGTTAACAGCCGACCGCTCTACCACTGAGCTACTCAGGAATTGCCGAGAAAAAAGGGGAGATTACAGGCGACCGGGGGGGACATCAAGAGAAAACCCTCTGAGCACCTCTGGATTCTGGCCTCCGATGCCGAATCAACGCTGTGCCGCCGGAGCCGCATTCAGGCACGGAAAACAGCAAGTGAGCCAGCAGTTGCCGCACGGAATTGACGCGGGCCAGGGTTGTTCCGACACTTCCCGGCTGCAACATCGTCGGCAGCGATGCAAGCAAACAGGATTGGGGCATCCTGCCTGTGTTCGAAAAACCACGCAGGGGCAGGAGTCTCATCCCTCTTGTCCTGATACGCATTGGAACGGGATTCCCGCAGTCCGCTGGGTTTCACCGGTCGCGAGTGCCTGGAAATTTTTCCAAACCGCGCGCTTTGCAATCCGGGCGGCATTCGGTTAGGATTTTCGGATGCCACGGGAATCAATGATCGAGAGGAAGACGTCGGAGACGGCGATTGAGCTGAGGCTGTCAGTGGACGGGTCGGGAAAATCCCGGCTGGCGTCGGGGATTCCATTTTTCGATCACATGTTGGTGCTCTTTGCGCGTCACGGGCTTTTTGACCTTGAGCTCGATGCCAGGGGTGACCTTGAGGTGGACTGCCATCACACAGTCGAAGACACCGGGATCACGCTCGGCCAAGCGTTGACTGCGGCGCTTGGCGACAAGGCGGGGATCCGCCGCTACGGGCATGCGTATGTGCCGATGGACGAGGCACTCGTGCGGGTGGTCGTGGACCTGAGCGGGCGGCCGTTCCTCGCCTACCGTGCGCCCGCTGATGTCGAGCCGCTCGGGAACGGGTTTTCATTCCAGCTCGTCGAGGAATTTTTGCGCGCGTTTTCCGTGCATGGGGGGATGAATCTTCATGTGGATATTTTGGCGGGAAAGGATGCGCACCACATGGCCGAGGGGGTCTTCAAGGCGCTGGCCCGCGCGCTGGATACGGCGACGCAGGTTGACCTGCGAGTGGTCGGGGTGCCGAGCACAAAAGGGATCCTGTGAGCTCCCGCACGATCGGGGTCGTGGATTATGGGAGCGGCAACCTGCGCAGCGTGCGCAAGGCACTCGAAGCGGTCGGCGCGCGCACAGGGCTCGTCACCGGACCGGACGGGCTCGCGGACGTTGACGCGGTCGTTGTCCCCGGGGTCGGGGCGTTTGCCGATTGCGCTGCAAACCTTCGCGCCACCGGGCTCTGGGATCCGCTCCGCGAATGGCTCGCGGCGGGACGTCCGTATCTCGGCATCTGCCTCGGCTACCAGCTCCTCTTCGACTCGAGCGAGGAATCGCCCGAAGTCGAGGGGCTCGGCGTGCTGCCCGGACGGGTCGTGCGGTTCGACGCCCCTAGCCTGAAGGTCCCACACATGGGCTGGAACACGATCTCCGACCTCCGCTGGCCGCTGTTTCGCGGGCTTCCGCACGAGACCCCGGTCTATTTTGTCCACTCGTATTACCCGGTGCCCGACGATCCCTCGCTCGCCAGCGCGACGTGCGACTACGGCGTCCGCTTCGCCGCCGGAATCTCGCGCGGCGCGCTCCACGCAGTCCAGTTTCACCCGGAAAAAAGCCAGGCCGCAGGGCTCGCGATCCTCCGGAATTTTTTAACCGATCTATGAACCTACTCCCTGCCATTGACCTGATGGGCGGCGAGGTCGTGCGCCTCCGGCGCGGGCTCGCCACCGAAAAAACCGTCTATTCCAGCGACCCGGTCGCGTTCGCAAAAAAGTGGGAGGATTCGGGTGCGGACTGGCTGCACATCGTTGATCTCGACGCCGCGTTCTGCGGGGAGCCGAAGAACCTCGATGCAATCGAAAAGATCTGCGTGTCGGTCAACATCCCGTGCGAGCTCGGCGGAGGGATGCGGAATTTTGAAAACGTGAGTGCCGCGTTTGCAGCGGGCGTAAGCCGTGTGATTGTCGGCACGAAGGCGTGCGAGTCGCCAGATTACATCGCCGAGCTCTGCGCGGAATTCGGCAGCGCGCGGGTCGCGGTCGGAATTGACGCAAACAACGGGAAGGTTGCAGTCAAGGGGTGGACCGAGACGACCGGCACGCTGGCATCCGACCTCGCGCTTGCGGTCCAAGCGGCCGGGGCGGGGACGATCATCTACACCGACATTGCGACCGACGGGATGCTCACGGGGCCGAATTTTCCCGAGCTCGAAAAGCTGCTGAAAATTCTTTCGTGCAACCTGATTGCGAGCGGCGGGGTTTCGAGTGCCGACGACGTTCGGAACCTTGCGAAGATGCACGGTCTCCACGGCACGATCATCGGCAAGGCACTTTACGACGGCCAGATCACCGGAAACCTCCGGGCACTCATCGCCTGAAAAGAATTTAGTAAACCACGCGGACGAGGCAGAGCCCGCCAGCCGGCGCGACGTGGTTCGTGCGCGGCCCGCCGTCGCGCAGGAGGCGGGCGATCTCTTCTGGTGGGAGCTTGCCGGAGGCGCACCGGATCGCCGAGGCTGCGAGCATGCGAACCATCTTGTAGAGGAATCCGTCGCCGCGGAACGTGAGCGCGATCTGAGGCCCGGATTTCCCGAGGCGAGCGGCTGAAACTGTCCGGCGGGTCGCGCCCTCGAGCTTCGGACGCCTTGCGGAGAATGCCGCGAAGTCATGGTGCCCGACGAAGGAGGCGCACGCCGCGCGCATCGCCCCAAGATCGAGTGCCTGCGGGACATGCCACGCCCGGTCAATCAGGAGCGGCGGCATTACCGGACCATTCCAAACCGTGTAGCGGTAGATTTTTCCCTTCGCGGAAAAGCGCGCATGAAAATCCTCGCGCGCCGCCCGCAGGGTCATGATCCGCACGCCGCCCGGCAGCCGTGCGTTGAGCGCGGGCAGCCAGGCATGAAGCGGAAGCCGTCCATCGGGCACGTCCGCATGCGCGCACTGGCCGAGGGCATGCACGCCGGCATCCGTGCGTCCGGCTCCATGAACGACCGCGCGCGCGCCGCAGAGGTCGAGGAACGCCCGCTCGAGCGCATCCTGCACGGCATTTCCGTGCGCCTGACTTTGCCATCCTGCGAACCGGGATCCGTCGTAGGAGATCGTAAACTTCAGCCTCATGCCTGCGAGTCGAGCCAGCTCTGAAGGATGAATTGCGCAGCGACCTGGTCAATCACCCCCCGCTGGTTGCGGGAGTTGCGGCCGGCCTCGTGGAGCGAGCGCCGGGCGGAAACCGTCGTCAGCCGCTCATCCCATGGCACGATCAGGCAGGCGGATTCGGCGCGGAGCTTTTCGATGAACTCGCGCGCCTTCTCCGCCGCCGGTCCGAACGTGCCATCCATGTTCCGGGGCATCCCGACGATGATCGTCCCCGCATTTTTTTGTTTCGCGAGCTCGATGATCCGCTTCACGACTTTGCCCGCCTTGACCGGGATCGTCTCGACCGGGTGTGCGAGCATGCCAAGTTCGTCTGTCACCGCGACGCCGACGCGGGCGTCGCCAAGATCAATTCCGAGAGCGCGTGTCATTTGCGGTTGAAAATCCCACACGCACGCGATAAGAACAATCCCCATGTCGCAATTGTCGCTGGACAAGTTTGGAGAAAACCTTCCCGTCACCGGGATCGTTGCGTTTTCGCAGGCGGCGATCGGTTTGGGTGTCGGCCTGCTCGTGGCCGAGCGGATCGGGCGGAATGCCCGTCGGGGACTTGCCATCGGGCTCATTGGTGCAGGCATCGCCACCCTTGTCCCGGTCGTCTGGGGAGTTATCTCGAATATCCGGCACCGCCCTGGCTCGTCGCGCACGATGCGCAAGCGCCTCGAAAGTATCCGCCACGACCCCGGCCTCGCAGGCGGTGACGACGCGTTCTGAGCTCCTCGTCCTGGCCTCCGCCTCCCCAAGGCGGAAGCGTTTGCTCGAAGAGGCCGGGTTCCGGGTTCGCTGCGTCGTCTCCGGTGCAGTCGAGCTCGAAGACGACTCGGCAGTTCCGTCCGCCCTCGCGCTGGAAAATGCCGCGCGAAAAGCGCAGATCGTCGCAGCACATTTTCCCGACTATACCGTTATCGCGGCCGATACCGTCGTGGCGATGGACGGACGGTTTTTCGGAAAGCCCGCCGACATGGAGGACGCATTCCGGATGCTCGCCGAGCTTTCGGGAAAATCCCACGAGGTCGTCACCGGGGTCGCGATCCATTCCCCAGGCGGCGCGCGCAACGAATTTTTTGAATCCTCGCGCGTCACGTTCCGTCCGCTCGGCCCCGACGAGATCCGCGCATACATCGCCTCGATCAACCCGCTCGACAAGGCTGGATCGTATGCCGCTCAGGACGACGGCGGACGGATCATCAGCCGGATCGAGGGCTCCGTGACAAACGTGATCGGGCTCCCGCTGGAACGCCTCCTCGCCGAACTCGCAGCCGGATAGGCGATAGGCGAGAGCCATCGCCGGAGATTCCCGCAGGGCTCTTCCGCCCCCCCTCAGTGCCGGTTTTTTGCATAGACAAGGGTTCCGCGCAGCGCGTCAACCGCGCGGCGGAGCTGCGGGTCCATCGCAACCGGGGCGTCTTTCGGTGCGCCCTCCTGCTTCCGGCGCGAGCGGATGAGCCCAGCCTCCTCCTCGCGGGTGAGCGACGCCCGGATGTGCGGGCTCACGCCATGACCGTGGATCGGATTTTTCCCCGGCGTAAAATATTTTGCGGTGGTGAAGCGGACGGCCGAGCCGTCGGCGAGGGCGATGACGCTTTGCACCGAGCCCTTGCCGAACGTGGTGTCGCCGACAAGCAGCGCGCGGTCGAGATCCTTGAGCGCGCCCGCCACGATCTCCGATCCGCTTGCGCTGGCGTAGTTGACCAGCACCGCCACCGGATATTTCCGCTGCGGGGCGGTGCGCGGGCGGGTGCGGTATTCCCTCGGCGGGGTGCGACCCCGTGTAAACGCGACCATCGTGTCGGGCGGAAGGAACTCGCCCGCCACATCGACCGCACTGTTCAGAAGCCCGCCCGGATTGTAGCGCAGGTCGAGCACGAGCGCGTCCATCCCCTGCTTTTCCAGCCGGTCGAGTGCCTTCGAGAGCTCGGCGGCCGTCGGCTCGTTGAACTGCGTGATCCGCACGTAGCCGATCCGCTCACCGCCGCCCGAGGCAAGGATTTTCACGTCCTTGACGGTGGGCACTTTGATGACCGCGCGGGTCAGCTCGTAGTCGGTGATTTCCTTGGTCGTCGGACGGTTGACCGTGAGCGTCACCTTTCCGCCCACCTCCCCTCGCAGCCGCTCCACCGCTTCCTGCAGGGTGAGGTCATCAGTTGTCTCCCCGTTGATTTTCAGGATCTGGTCGCCGGGAAGAATGCCGGCGTCAAACCCGGGTGAGTCCTCCATCGGGCTCACCACGGTGAGTGCGCCGCCCCGCTGCGAAAGCACGATCCCGAGCCCGCCGAACTCGCTTTTCGTGTCCTCCTGCATGCTTTTGAAATCCTCCGGCTCCATGAACTGGCTGTGCGGGTCGAGCGATGTAAGCATCCCGCGCATCGCCTCATGGCTGAGATCCCGATAAGAAACCTTTGACTCATCCACGTAGTCCTGCCGGATCAACTGCATCGCGCGCGCCAGAGTCCGCATCTCCTCATACGGTGAATCCTCGGATGCATCGGCCGCATCGGCCGGATCGGACGTCCCGGCTCCCGACGCGGCGGCAGCCAGAAAAAGCGGGAGCAGGAATCGCATCCCCGATCCTAGCACAATGCGCGCGCGGGGCAAACTTCGAGATTTTAGAAGCGGGCGGGACGCCC
>DYRS01000132.1 GCA_020718585.1 Chthoniobacter flavus | reverse complement strand
CCTCAGTCCCAGCCTCCTCAGTCCCAGCCTCCTCAGTCCCAGCCTCCTCAGTCCCTTTCGTCCCTTCAGCCGCCTCCTCAAGCGGCAATTCCGGCGCAGAGGGCTCCGCCACCGGAGCAGTCGGGAGCGGGATCCTCCGCAGCTCACCGGCATTCGGGAGGTCATCGAGATCCTTGAGCCCGAAGTGTTCCATAAAAAACTGGGTGGTATCGTAAAGGAGCGGACGCCCGGGAAGCTCGCTGCGACCGGCGATGCGGACGAGTCCGCGGTCGAGAAGCGTCTGCATCACGCCGTCGACCGCGACCCCGCGGACGGCCTCGATGTCGGCGCGTGTGATCGGCTGGCGGTAGGCGATGATTGCGAGGGTTTCGAGCGCGGGGGCGCTGAGCTTCGCGGAGCGGTTCTCGGGGAAGAGCTGGCGCAGCCACGGCGAAAATTCCGCGCGCGTGACGAGCTGCCATCCGGCCGCGCTTTCGCGGACCTCGAACGCGCGTCCGGAAGCGAGCAATTCCTGCTCGAGGAGGATGATCGCCTCGCGGAGTTCGTCGTGTTTCGGTTTTGCGTGGCAGGCGACGAGCGGGTTTTCTTTTGCGGCGTCGGCCGCGCCTTTGAAGACTGCGGAGATTTCCTTGAGGGACACCGGTTTTTGGGAGGCGAAGAGGATCGCCTCGACGATGCGGTGGAGTGGGAGTGCTTCGCTCATGCTCATGAAAAGAGTGGTGTGGAGTTTAGCGCGCGGTCGAGCCAGATTTCGCCGCACTGGGCTTCCTGGCGCACGCGGAGCTGCTTGAGCCGGATGAGCTCGAGCATTGCGAGGAACGTGACGACGATCTCGGCGCGGCTGGCCACATCCGCAAAAAGCTCCTCAAACCGCATCGAAACCCCGCCGGCTGTCACGTTCAACAGATACTCGATCTTGTCGGAAACCGTGAAATTTTCCTCAAAAATCTCGCGCAGGTTCTCGGGCTTTTTCTCCAGCCGCTTGAGGATTTTTTGGAATGCGTGGATGAGGTCGAAGATCCCGACCTCCTCGACGAGAAGGTTCTCGGCCGGGGCGAGGTCCGGGACGACCGGCACGCGCGGGAAAAGGTGTTCCTGCAGCGCCTCGATGTCGCGCAGCCGCGCGGCCGCCTCCTTGAATTTTTTGTATTCGATGAGCTGTCGGATCAGCTCGAACCTCGGATCGTCCTCCTCGGCCTCCTCGTCCGCCATCTGCTGGTCCACGGGCAGAAGCGTGCGGCTCTTGATGTAGAGGAGGTTCGCGGCCATGACGATGAACTCCCCGGCCAGCTCAATATTGAGCACATGGAAGGCGTCCATGTAGCCGAGATACTGCTTCGTGATGCGCTCGATCGAGATGTCGTAGATGTCGACCTCATCGCGCTTGATGAGGTAGAGCAGGAGATCGAGCGGCCCCTCGAAGACGTCGAGCTTGACCTTGTAATCTTCCACCGGATTTTACCGGCGCCGGAACCCGCGCTTCGCCGATTCGCGCTCAAGCTGGGTCAGGTGCTGCTTGTGGTCTTTCTGGCGGGTCTTCCGCTTGCTGAGCTGGGCCGCGAGCTTGTGAACGACCTTGTCAATCGCCGCGTAGAGGTCGCTCTCGACGTCCTCGCAAAAAATGTCCGGCCCCGGAATCGCGAGGTGAACTTTGACGACGAACGGCTTCTTTTTGTTTTGGTCGTGGAGGAGGACGATATGGGCCGCGAGGATCTGCTGGCCGTGCTCCTCAAGGTGCGTCATTTTTTCTGCGATAAACGAATGGATCGCCGCCGTCAGGGCGATATTGCGCGGGCTCAGGTGGATTTGCATGGCGTCATGTTGGCCCGAACCACTGCGGCGTGCGAGCAAAAACCGCGACGGCATTGCCCGAAAAGAGAATTTAACCCGCTGGCGGGACAATACCCAGGCCAGCATGTCTAGCCTAACCTCCTGATCATGCGCGCAGGCGGCGGGCGATCAGATCTCCGGGCCGGCGTCGGGCGGAGGTTCTTTCGCGCGCGGGGTGACAAGGACCTTGTCAATCCGCTGGCGGTCCATGTCAATGATCTCGAACTCGAATCCCTCCCACAGGAATTTTTCGCCCTCGCGCGGAATGTGGCCGATCCGGTGGAGGATGAATCCGCCCAGTGTGGAAAACCGGTTGTCGCCCTCGCCGGGGAGGTCGTCCTCGATGCCGAGGCTCGATTTGGTTTCGTCAATATCGAGCATGGCGTCAATGATCCATGTCCCGTCCTGCCGGAGCATCGCCTTCGGGTCGTTGCGCTGCTCGCGCTCGGGCAGGTTGCCGACGATCGCCATCATCACATCGTTAAGCGTGACGAGCCCCTGGAGCCCTCCGAATTCATCCACCACCAGCGCGATGTGCTTTCCGGATTTTTTGAACGACTCGATGAGCTTGCCGGCTGGCATGGCGGTGGGGACGTAGAGCGGCGGGGTGGTCAGCGCGCGGAGCTCGACGCGGCCGGCGAGCGAGAGGTTCGCCCAGAGCGATTTCACCGAGACCATGCCGACGACGTTGTCGCGGGTCTCCTGATAGACAGGAAAATGCGAGTGCCCGCTGCCGGCGATCTTCCGCCAGTTTTCGTCGTCGGTGTCGTCGAGCGAGAGCCAGATCATGCGGGCGCGCGGGGTCATGAGGTCGCCGGCCATCTGCTCGTCGAGTTCGAAGACCCCCTCGACCATGTCCTTTTCGGCCTTCTTGAAAACCCCGGCGCTGAGGCCCTCGTCAATGAGCACCCGGACCTCCTCCTCGGAGACGGCGGATTCCTTCGTTTTGCGCACGCCGAGAAGCGCCATCAGGAAATCGCTCGAATGGTTGAGAAGGTTGATGACCGGGGAGAACCCGGTGGCAAGCGCGTTCATCGGGCGGGCGAGCGCCGAGGCGATGCGCTCTGGGTTGATCAGCGCCAGACGCTTGGGGACGAGCTCGCCGATGATCACGGAAAAATACGTGATGAGCGCGACCACCAGGACGAGCGCGATATTTTCCGAAGCCGCCTCGCCGAGGCCGATGTTTTTGAGCAGCGGGGTCAGCGAGTGGGCGATCCGGGCGCCGCCGAACGCGCCGGCCAGCGTCCCGACCAGCGTAATCCCGACCTGCACGGTCGAAAGAAACCGGCCGGGCGAAGAAGCCAGCTCGTGCGCGAGCTTCGCCCCGGTGTGACCGGCGTCGGCAAGCGTCTTGAGCTTCGCCTTCCGCGCGGCCACGAGCGCGATCTCCGCCATCGCGAAGACTCCATTCGCAAGGAGGAGGAAAAATATGAAGAAAACTTCCAGCGTGATTCCTGACATGGGGCAGAGGTTATCGGATGTTTCCCGTTTCTCAAGAGAACGCTTGTGCGGGCAGATTTCCGGCACTCATGGCCCGCCTTTCCCGCGCCTCGCCGGGATGCCATCCCATGCGGTCCGCCATGCCGCCGGCAGCAGGCCGAGGCGGGCGAGTGCGAATGCGGCGGCGACGGCGACCCATGCGCCGAGGCTGGCGGACATGCACGCGCCGTAATACCATGGCGGGCATAACCGGAAGGTGACGTCGCCGGGCGCGGCAACCTGAACCGACAGCAGCGCCCCCGCCGCGCGGAGCACCGGCAGGGGAGCACCTCCCTGCGAAGCTCTCCAGTCGGGGTGGAATGCCTCGGTCGCGACCACCACACCGGGGAGGTCGCCCGAGCCAAGCCCGGAAACCGTGAACGAGTGGAAGTCGGCGGTGCGGGGAGCCGCGAGCGCCAGCCGTTTCAGCGAGACGGTTTTTTCCAGCTCTACACGACCGGGAATGTCGGGTTCGCCCGGCACTCCCGCCTTGCCCACGGTCGGCTCCGCAGCTCCCTCGACCGCAATGAGCCCGCCGCGACCGAGCTGGAGGACAACACCCGGATTCCTGAAAATCCCCTCATCCGCCCGCACGACATTCTTTGCGGCATACGCCGGGTAAAGACTCGACGCGTTCTCAAGAACCGTGAACCCCGGGTTCTCAAAAACGGTCGGGAAGATCTTTTTGAACCGCTCCTGATATTCTTTCGGGGTATCCGGGTCGAGCCGGTCAATCAGGATATGCGAGATTCCGAAGAGGTCAAAATATGCGGCCATCGTGTCGGGTGAGATCATCGACCCGGCCTCCATGTAGCGGATCCACCGGAGCTGAAAGTGCCGCAGCAGGGCCTCGGCCGTGAGCGCGCGGCCGGAGGCAACCGGAGTCGTCAGGTAAAAATACCGTCCCGAAACCGCCTGCACCCGGCCGCCGGTCGCAGACTTCGCAAGGAAAGCCTGCGCCTCCGCGTAGTCGGAAAACGTTTCTTCCGGCAGCCCCTCACGGAAGAACGCCCGGTGGAGGAACGACACGTCGAGCGCGACGAACCCGAGCACGACACCGACGACGGCCGCACGGATTCGCACGGGCGCAGGAATCTCCGCCATCAGCGACCAGCCGGCTCCCGCCGCCAGCGCCGCCGCCAGCGCGCCAAATGCCGGCCAGACCGCGCTCGGCGCCCGGATGTCCCCAAAAAATGGAACCAGCTCGAGCAGACGGAACCCCGGCACAAAGTAGAAAACAAGCGCGCAGGCGGCGGCGCATCCGAGCCGGACGCTCCCGCGTCCGCACAGCAGGAAGATCAGCAGGCCGGGTGCGACGAGCATCGCCCAGACGATCGGAATCGAAAAATCCGAACACCCGAACGATCCCGAGAGATACGCAAAATGGCCGGCGACGACCGACCGGGGACCCGAGGCAAACCATGTCGCAAGGAGCAGCAGCCAGGTGAAAAACCGCAGCGCCGCCCATGCCGGATGCCCGGACCACCCGGCCCGCGTCCGGGCCAGCCAGAGCGGCAAAAAAATCCCGGCCAGAACGACCGGCCCCAAATAAAATTCCACCGAGGTATGCCGGTCGCCGCCCATCGAGGGGATCGCGGTCCCGGCCGTGAAGATGTTCCTCCAGTCGAGCCATGCCACCGCCGAAAAAAACGAGTAGTTCTGCTGCCATCCGGCAAACGGCTCGAGCTCGAACATCGCAAGGAACCGGGATTCCCGAAGGATCGGCAGCATCGGAAACACTGCGAGCGGGATCGTGATCAGAGCACCGCGCAGGCAGCCGGCAACAAGGTTTTTCCTGGCCTCGGACGAGCCGCCGAGCAGTCGCCACAAAAAAAACGCTCCGCCCGCCGGAAGGAAAAGCAGAAGGATTTTAAAATAGCACATCGCCATTGCCGAGACGGCCAGTGCCAGCAGCGCCGCGCTCCGCCAGGAAACCCGCTCCTCGCAGCGGAGCATCCCGAGCAGGATCAGCGGCGCAAAGACCATGCATGCTGCGGTGGACTGGTGCTCGAGCATCGCGAGCCGCAGCACGAGCTGCGCGGAGATCGCGTAAAGCGCACCCGCAAATGCGCCCGCCCGCTCGCCGCCGAGCAGCCGCCGCGCGACCGAATACATCGCCAGGCCGGAGAAAAAAATGATCGCCAGCCCGATCAGCTTCGGCGCGGCCAGCGGATCCCCAAGCGGGGCGCACACCCACGCAAACGCATGCCCGACCGCAAGCGGAATCAGGCTCACCCCGAAAAATGACAGGCTGTGCCCGAATAGATAATTCGGCGTCCACCACGGCCACCCCCCGACCGAACGCATCCCGACAAAAAAATCCCCGCCCCTAGCCGCCCCCGCATACATCTCCTCAAAGGACGGCGACTGCCGCATCCATCCCCAGCCGAGCACCGCGCAAAAAAGCACAAGAAACACAAGCAGCACGCCCAAAGCACCCCGTCGAGACCGCCCCGGACCGCCCCCGCTCTCTGAGAAATATCGAAACATCAAGGACCGACTGATAAACGATTTCCCAAAAAAAGCACTTCTCAAATGCGCGCCCCCTGAGGC
>DYRS01000131.1:4318-5867 GCA_020718585.1 Chthoniobacter flavus | reverse complement strand
GTAAAGCCGCCGAGGCTTCCGCCCGCTCCGCCCGCCGCATCCGTCCCGCCATCCCCGCCTGCGCCTGCGGTGAGCGAGAAGCTCGAGATGGTGCCCGCAAACGTATCGCCCGTGCCGGAAATCGCTCCGCCTGCCCCGCCCGCTGCGGAGCTGAGAATATTGGCGGATCCGCCATTGCCGGATACGAGGACCAGATCGCTGACGCTCACGTCCGCCAGGACGCTTGTGTCGCCGATAGAGCCGCCGCCGCCCGCATTGCCGAGCCCCGAGGTAGAGGTGGCATCCGCCCCGTCACCGGCCGTCAAGGTCGCTGAGGTAAACGTGCCTGAGGAGAATGCCACGCCGGTGATCTCCCCTCCATTGCCGCCGGAAGAGAATCCCGTCCCGCCAGCGCCGCCAGTTACTTCCACCGGATTCGTCGAGGCAAGGGTCCCTCCCAGGGTCAGCTGGGAAACCGAACCTCCCGCGCCGCCGTTCCCTCCTGTTGCTCCGGAGTTTCCACCCGCTCCAGCGGAGATGGACGCCGCACCAGAGAGGGTCACGCTCAAAATATTGACGCTGCCCCCGCTCCCGCCGGCCCCGGAGATTCCGCCCTCGCCACCCAGTCCAGCCTGCAAGGTCAGGGAATCGACCGGGCTTGCCAGCGTGAGCCCGGAGATGCTTCCGCCGCTTCCGCCAGCCCCGCTCCCCTCGCCATCTCCGCCCGCTCCCGCAGTGGCCGTCAGGGTGCCAATCTTTCCGGACAGGGAATAATCGCCGCCCGATATGTTTCCTCCCGCCCCGCCAGAAGCACCGGTAGCTGCAGCGCCCCCCGCCCCGGAGGCCAGGACAAGCTCCGCAACCTCCGCCGTGCCTGTGATCGTCAGGGCCAAGATCGTCCCGCCAGCGGATCCCGTCAGGCCAGACCCTCCCGTCAATGTCACCGTGGAAAATTTTCCATCAAAAGTTGCCGAGCTGATTCCTGCGCCATCTCCGGCGGAGAAGTCAGCTGTGGGCGCGTCCGATCCCGTGAGGTCGACTCCGGTCAGGGAGATGAGGGAAATGGTCCCGCTGCCTGTGCCCGAGCCGCTGACGAGAGAGGCCGAAGTCAGGAGGGCGCTGGCCGAGATGTTTTTGATCGCGCCGCCGGCCCCGCCTCCGCTTCCACCCGAACCCGAGGAGAGGCTCAACTCGGAGACCTGCCCGGTCATCGTAAAGTCCAGAATCTCTCCTCCGCTTCCTCCCGCCCCACCGACAAGGCCTGCGTTGCCGCCTGAGCCGCCTGTTGCCGTGAGCACCAGGGAGGCGGAGTTTCCGGCACCGGTGAGCGAGAGACCGGAAACGCTGCCGCCGCTGCCGCCTGCGGAATCGCTGGTCGCACCGGCATCGCCGCCTGCGCCGCCGGTCACGGAAATCTCCTCAAGGACATTGGCCGCGATCGTCGCCGTCGTGATGCTGCCTCCATCTGTCCCGACCGATCCCGCACCTCCCGAACCGATGCCCGCCACGCCGGCGCCGGCGGTCAGGCTGATGGAGGAAAATGTTCCCGCAGGCAGGGTGATGGAGGAGA
>DYRS01000131.1:0-4218 GCA_020718585.1 Chthoniobacter flavus | reverse complement strand
AGGGTGATGGAGGAGAGCGATCCGCCATCTCCCGCCGCAGTCAAGCCCTCCGCGCCGGAGCCGGCTGTCATCTCCAGAGATGGAGCGGCTCCGCCATCAGGGATCACGCCCGTGAGGGTCACCCCGGAAATATTGCCTCCCGCCTGGCCGGCGCCTGCGGTAGCCCCCCCGGATCCGCCTTTTCCGGCGAGCAGGGCTCCGTCGCCCCCGATCACGGCCGTAATCTGGGAGATGGAACCAGCCGCCCCGCCCGAGCCTGCTGCCCCACCAGCACCGCCCGCCCCGGCCGTAAGAGCAAAGGTGCCAACCGTTTTCGAGAAGGTCATCTGCAAGATCCCTCCGCCCGCCCCGCCTGCTGCTGATCCATCACCTTCCCCACCTGCCCCAGCCATCGCGGAAAAATCTCCGACAGAGCCGGCCAGGGTGAAAGATTGCCCGTCGATGGCCCCGCCCGCACCTCCGGCAACCGCGCTTGCGGGCGCGGCCGCCCCGCCGGTCCCCGCCTGGAGGGCGAGGCTGCCGAGAGTCGAGGACGCCCCGACCGAGAGGGAGGAAATTGTCCCGCCCGCTCCCGCCGCCGCGCCGCTTCCTGCGGTGAGCGAGGCGGACGCAAAGGTGCCTGATGCAAAGGAGACTGAGGAAATGCCACCCGCAGCTCCGCCGGAGATCGTCCCGTCCGTTCCATCGGCCCCCTGGATGGTGATTTCGGCATCCGAGCCGATTCCATGGAGGGTGACTGTGGAGATGGAGCCAGCAGCCCCTCCGGCCCCGCCGGTGTCCCCCGAGCCCCCGCCCGATCCCGAGGTGAGAGCCAGCGCTCCAGAAACGTTCAGAATGAGTGAGGAAATCGCGCCTGCCTGTCCGCCATCGGCGGAGGCCCCGCCCGTTCCGCCGCTGCCCGAGGTGATCGCAGCATCGCCGACCGAGAGAGAAAATCCGGAAATCGTGCCGCCGGCCCCGCCTGCGCCTCCTGTACCAGCCTGTCCGCCTGCTCCTCCCGCCCCGCCGGTCCCGCTGAAGGAATCGATGACGCCGCTCGCAAAAGAAGGAAGAAGAGCGGCTGTAAGCGAGGCCCCCTGCCCGCCAGCCTGGGAAGAAGCGGCATCCGCATTCCCGCCCGATCCCCCGACAAGCGTCAATTCACCGACGTCCGCGCTGATCGTCACAGCCGAAATGCTCCCGGCATTTCCTCCGGCGTTCGACGCGAGAACGGTCGCGCCATCCAAGAGGATGCCGCCTGCCGCGCCCGATCCAGATTTGAGGGTGACTGTGGAAAACAGGCTTCCGACGGCATCCGCGCTGAGGGAGATGTTGGAGATCGCCCCTCCGGCTGCTGCCGTCGCGGCCAGGCCGATGCCACCGGTTCCTCGAGAGCCCGAGCCGTCGTCAAAAAGGTCGACCGAAAACTCCGCCGCTGCTCCGCTCGCCTCGACGCTGATGTCGCTGACATTTCCGGCAGATCCCCCGGCAGGGGCCGCTCCTTTTTTTGTCAGGAGATCGCCGGAGGTCCCGCCATTTCCGGTAGAGATCGCCGCAGCACCGGTGAGGGTGAAGGCCTCGCCCGAGTCGCCCTTGATGTTGGAGATCGAGCCGCCTGCGCCGCCGACCGCGAGGGCTTTCGCTTTGAGCGTCGGCTCCGCCCCGTCGAACGAGCCGGCGTTGCCTCCGCTGCCCGTCGCGATGTCGAGGGCACCGAGGCGCCCTTTGATCACCAGCCCGGACACGGCTCCCGCAGCACCGCCGGAGGTCGAGGAGGAGGCGACGAGAGCGCCGCCGTCCGGATCGTTCTTAAAGTTTGAAACCGTAGCGCCAGTGCCGCCTCCTCCGCCGCGCCCGGCATCGGGGTCCTGCTCCGCGTTGATCGAGAGGGCAGCCGTCTCGCCGGCCGAGATGGTGAGGCCGGAAATCTTTCCGCCAGCCGCTCCCGTCGCCGAGGCCCCCGAGAAAAAGAAGTCGTCGATGGTTTTCGCAGAGCCGCCGGTGCCGGCGTTGAGGGTGACCGTGCCAAGCTGCCGGAGCGCCCCCTCGGCGTTGAGGGTGATCCCGGAGATGGATCCGCCCGCATTTGCCAGGGAGTTGCCGTCCCCGCCCTTCCCGCTCTGGAGAGTGACATCGGCATTGTCGTCGAGCCGGAAGGTGAAGCCTGAGAGCGAGGAGGCGACGCCGCCCTTCCCCTTGAAGAGGTTGGCTCCCGCATTGCCCGTCGTGATCGAGAGCCCCCCGAGAAGGCCGTTGATCGATGGCTTCACGAGGGTCCCGCCGTCGCCGCCATTGCCGCCGGACTTTGCAAAGTCGATCTCCTGCTTGGCATTGTAGCCGAAGAGGATCGATCCATCGCCGCCATTGCCGCCGGCGAGTCCGAGACTGCCGACCCGCGTGGTCTTGACCTGGAGCTTATCGAAGCCCCCGCCCTTCCCTCCCGCTTTTCCCGTGTCGTCCGAGGCCGTGCTGCCGGTTCCTCCGGCGAGGGAGACCGCCCCAAAATTCGCTCCGTCTAGAAGGACGGATTTGCCGAAGGAGCCGCCGGCGGCGATGCCCCCGTCACCGGCATCGCCGCCGGTGGCCGTAAGGTTCGCAAGGGAACTGTCGCCGGTGAGGTGGATCGAGGAAAACCCTCCGCCCACCCCTGCCGCAGAGCCTTTCGTGTAGCTCGTGGATGGGGTCCCGGCATCGCCGCCGGTGCCGCCGGCCAGGGTGGAATCCCCGGCCCCAAGGGTCGCAGTGATGCCGGAGAGGCTTCCTCCCGCACCGCCCGCGCTGGTGTGCGTTCCCGCACCGCCCGCGCCTCCCGCAGCCTCCAACCCACCCAGCACGCCCGTAATCGTGACCTTGCTGACGGATCCTCCGGCCCCTCCAGCCGCGCCCTTGCACATCGGATCGTTGTCAAAGCTGGAGGCCTCCCCTCCCGCTCCCCCCACCAGTTTGGCCGAGGTGACCGTGCCTGCATCGCCGAGGTTCAGAGTGATATCCGAAACCTGCCCGCCTTTTCCTCCGGCATACGCCGAGCAGTCCCCGCACGCATCCGCTCCGTTTCCTGCCGTCGCAGAAAAGGCTCCCAAGGAGGTCCCGCTGATGCTCACCTTCGAGATGCTGCCCCCCGCGCCGACGGACTTCGGGGCCGTGGAGCCATGTCCCGCGACCAGCGTCACATCCGCCCCAGCCGCCCCGCTCATGGTGATCGCGCTGATCGATCCGCCCACCCCCGCCTTGACCTTGGAATCGGGGTCGGTGACATCTTCAGAATCCCCCGCGATCAGCGCGCCCGCGACCCCGGACAGCAGCTTGACAGAGCTGATCGAGGCCCCGCGCAGCCCGGGGGTCGCCTCAAAGGCCGGCAGGACAAGGGGCGCAGGGCCTCCAAGATCCACTGTCAGGTGGCTGTTCACCCCGGTGCCAGCATAGATCCCCAGGATGCTGACCCCGGACTGCGCGCCGGCAATCGTCACCTTCGATACGCTCCCCCCAGCCAGGATCGAACCCTCCACAAAGCCCTTGGCATCCAGGCTCGAAATCGGCGCGCCCGCAGTGATCCCCACTTGGAACGTATAGCTCGTCGCCTTCCCGCTCCCCGTCTTTTCCAGCATCGTCGCGATGTCCCCATAAACATCCCAGCCGACCGTCGCCCCAAACGAGTCCGCCGCCGCCACCCCGGAAATCTCCACGTTCTCGTCCCCCACCACATTGTCAAAAAACAGGATGCCGCCCCCCCCTTTCACCGCAAAAATATTCGGGTCGGTTTTCGGGTCGGAACTCCCGTTTGAATCAAAAAATAAATTGTCCCCCTTGAGCAGCAGCACCGCATTGTCCGACCCCACCGCCGCCTTCGCAGCCGTTGCATTGTCCACAAGGGCCCCGTTCGAATCCCGCACGTCCCCGTTGCCGCTTAAGAAAAAATTGGCCGGTGCAACCCGCGCTTCCAGCTCTTCCAGCAGAATATTACGAGTAGAGTGCGTGTACTTCATAGCGCGTTTTTCCTATTGGGGGGGCAAAAACCATCTTCCATGGTACCTTACAGCCTATACGCGAGGGGGATTTTTTCAACACAATTTTGCGAAAAAACTCGCCAATGACTTTCACCCCAACGGTGTTGAAAGAAACTGCTAATGAGTAGCATAGATGCGGGCGCAAAAAGTCAGGGGTTTTTGGATATTTTGTGAAAAAGCGGGTCTCCACTTAACGCAAGCGCCCCCTACATGTTGTGTTTTCGATCCACAATTT